>PXDP01000404.1 GCA_003565035.1 PVC group bacterium
GGGGAATAAAATATTGCAACAGGTATTTTTTCTACGGCTGATTTTTCTAATGAGAGAAAAAGCCTGTCAGGAAACGGATACAGGAAAAAGCCTGTTTTTCAGCAAATGTGGATGAGCATGAGATGAACCACCCCAGATATGGAATCCAACGGATAGCTTCGCCGGACAACGGATGTTCAATTTGGATAAAATTTCCTTCTGCAAAGAAAATAGAGTATGTAGACTGTGTACATCATAAAAAAACCTTCACATGCGTGAAGGTTCAAAAGTGGAGCGGGTGGCGGGAATCGAACCCGCGTGACCAGCTTGGAAGGCTGGAGCTTTACCACTAAGCAACACCCGCGTATGGGGAACTTTCATAGAGCAACCGTTGATTTCTTGCAAGTGAAAAGCAAAGTTTTTTATTGCTCAGAGCAGAGCCGTCAGCGCTTCCGCCAGCCGGGGATGCTGAAACCTGAACCCGCTTTCCTGCAACCGGGTGGGCAGGACGTTGGAACTGTTCAAAAGCAGGGTTTCGCCCATTTCGCCTAGCACGGTACGAATGGCGGCGGCCGGGGCGGGCAGAATCGTGGGCCGTTTCAGCACCTGACCCAGGGTCTTGGTGAAGGTAAAATTGGTCACCGGTTCCGGGGCGGTGAAATTGACCGGTCCGGAGAGGTCCGGACAGTCGATCGCATGGCGGAGCGCCGCCGCGACATCGGGGAGCGCAATCCAGCTCATCCAGGCGCTGCCGTCGCCCAGTCGGCCGCCGAGCCCGAAGCGGAAGGCGGGCAGCATTTTGGCGAGCGCACCGCCCTCGGGCGAGAGCACGATGCCGAAGCGGGCATGCACCACCCGGATTCCCGCCTCCCGCGCCGGCGCCGCCGCATCCTCCCAGGCCTTTGTCACCTCCGCCAAAAACCCCTCCCCGGCCGAAGACGCTTCCGTGAGTTTCTCGTTGCCGCGGCTTCCATAATACCCGATCGCGGAGGCACAAACGAACACCTCCGGTTTTTCTTCAGCCCCGGCCAGCGTTTCTGCCAGCAGGCGGGTGCCCTTTACCCGGGAATCGAGGATGCGCTGTTTTTGCTCAGGACTCCATTTTTTGGCGGCAATCGGCTCGCCGGCAAGATGCACCACCGCCCGGTGGCCGGAACATTTTTCGGCTTCGATGATGCCCGCATCCACGTCCCAGGAGACGTTCAGGGTCTGGGCATGCACTGGATGGCGGACGAGCTGATGCACCGGGACGTTGTCCCGCATCAGAGCGGCACACAGTTCCCGGCCGATCAGGCCGCTCGAACCACTGAGAAGAATCGCGTTTTCCATTTGAAGCTTTCCGTTGAAGTCGTAGAGATGCGTCATGCATCACACCCCCTATACGCCTCCTTCCGGTCCTCCGCAAGTGAATGCCCCCGCTCTTTATGCGGCCATGGGCTCAGAAAACCTCTATAAACTTTCATGGGAAGTCTATCAGCTTCTGGGACAGAGCGCGATTGCGGACATGTTCCCCGAAGGCGATGAATTACACGCCGCCTCGCAGCGTCAGGCGGAATTTTTAATCGGCATTCTGGGCGGTCCGCCGCTCTACATGCAAAAACACGGGCATCCCCGCATGAGAGCCCGTCACCTTCCCTTTCCCATCGACGAGGCGGCCCGTCAGGAGTGGCTGCGCTGTTTCCGGACCGCCCTGGGCGACGGCGCCGCGTTCGGACTGTCCCCCTCACACTCCCGCGACCTCATGACCTGGCTGGAAGCCTTCAGCGGCTGGATGGTCAATAAAGAAGGATAACCCATGATCACCCTTGCAACCAACAACGCCCATAAACTCGAAGAATTTCAGGATCTCCTCGGGGTGCCCCTCCGCAGTCTCCGCGATGTCCCCGGCGCGCCTGATGTGGTGGAGGACGGCGAAACGTTCGAAGCCAACGCCATCAAAAAAGCCCAGTCGCTGGCGGATCTGACCGGCGGCTGGGCCCTGGCCGATGATTCCGGACTGGAGGTGGACGCACTCGGCGGGGCCCCGGGCGTGTATTCCGCCCGTTTTGCCGGCGAACACGGAAACGACACCGCCAACAACCGGCTTTTATTGGAAAAGCTGACCGACCAAACCGACCGCGCCGCCCGCTTTGTCTGCGTCTTGGCGCTATGTCACCCCACAGAAACACCCCGGATTTTCCGGGGCGAATGTGAAGGCCGTATCGCCCTCAGCTCCTCCGGCACCGGCGGTTTCGGATACGACCCCCTGTTTGTACCGGTGGGTCACCGCGAATCCTTTGCCGCCCTGGGGCCGGAACTTAAACAGAAGATTTCCCACCGCGCCCGGGCGCTGGCACTGCTTTTGGCGGATGCACAGGCCCGGGAGGTGCTGGAAATTTGACCCTCCGGCTTATTTCAGGGAGGCGCGGACCTCACCGGTCAGCTCGCCGGAAACGCCCCACGCAATCTGCCAGTCGCCGGTGACCGGATAGACACCCTGGTCGTTGGCCTCACCGAACGTGGCATCCAGGGTCACCTGCCCCATCAGCGATCCGCCGTTTTTCCAGTCGGGGTCCCGCAGCCAGGGGTCGGCGTTGAGGATGAGGCGGGCGGTGCCGGTAATGCCTTCGGGCGTAACCGTCAGTCCGGAGGCGTCCACCTCGTGATAGGACTGATTGTAGCGGAAGCCGCCGGCCACGGCGCTGACGATCTTTTCGCCGTCATGATCCAGACAGAGGGTCACGTTTTGAAAATCGCCCCCCTCGCGCGGCAGCGATCCGAACAGATGCAGAATCACCCGTTCCTGACCTTCCTCCAGATCACTGAAGAAGGTGACCGGCTGATCCTCCAGCCAGCCGGTGGGCCAGCCACGGCGGGCATATCCGCCCTCACTGATGTTGTGAATCGTGCCTTCACGGATCAGGGGTTCGTCCCAGCCGGGGAAGGCACGGGTCCATTGACCGTGCCATGCATTGCCTTCGGCCGCCTGCATGACGAGCTGCGCGGGCCAGGAGAAGATGGCCATATGCACGGTCGCCTCCGCCTCCCAGGCTTCACCGATAGTGAGACCTTCAGGAAATTCGATATGGCTCCAGACATCGGTTCGGCGTCCGGTGGTCCCCACCACGCCCAGTTCCGAGCGCGGCGGCACTTCAAGGCGGCCGGAGGCGATTTCCCGGTTTTCGTCGGCGATGAAGACCCCTTCAACCGGACGGTGAAAACCGGCCCAGGCACCCACCAGCTGCACGTCGGCGGAACCGCTCGGGGGCTGGGTCAGATCCAGAGCCATGATGTTGGTGCGCCCCCGCAGGAAGGTGCGGCCGCGGTAGAAGGGTCGGTCGGTGGGAAAGGAATAATCCGTGGTGAGCATACTGCCCAGGGTACGGTAGCGCGCTTCACCGGTCCGCTCAATGGAACCGTCTGCCTGCTTCTGGTAAATGTAGATCCCGGCGTTTTCCGCACTGGTGTTGGTGATTTGCCAGTAGATTTTGTCGCCGTAGCTCGTGGGAGCCGCGACACTGTTGGTAATGTTGTATGCGCTGCGGTACAGTTCTTCGCCGCTTTCGAGATCAAAGACCCCCAGGCGGCGGGTGTCCGGCCGCTTGCCCGGATGCCCGATGGCAATGTACAAACGTCCGTCCTCGATCAGGCCTTTGCGTTCCGCGCCGCGGCTTGCACTCAAATGGACGTGGTTATGATAGGCCCGGCCCTTCCGAATATTCGGGAAACGCCACAGGTACTCCAGCCCCTCCAGAGAAATGCGGTACGCGGCCAGAAGGCCGGGATCATCATTGTCCGGATTCAACATCACGTAGTCCTCTCCCAGAATCAGCTTGCCGGGATTATGTCCGGTTTCATGTTTCCAGACAATGGACCCGTCATCGGGATCGATGAGGTAAACCGCACGGTCTCCGCGGTTCTCATGGGTGATCAGATAGGTCTTGCCTTCATGCGCCCAGTGCCGGGGATTGCCCTGCCGGTTCATCACCGAGTCTTCAATCGTCCACAGCGTGGACCCGTCGCGGCTGTCCAGGGCGATCAATCCGCCACGAAGATTGGGAATCACCACCTTGCCGTCGACCAGAGTGGCCCCTGGCCGGAGGGTACCGAAGGGACCGTCATGCACAATGGGCAGGCTCCGCTCCGCCAGTTGCTCCGCCTTGAAGGCTTCGGCCCGTTCGTGCCAGCCGGGAATGGTGGTTTCCCAGCGCAACGCCCCGTCGGCCACAGTGTAGGCGAACACGCGCCCAGTGACCGTCAGGGTCACATACAGGCCGTTGCCCGCCGCAGGATCGATCCCGTTGTGGTCGCGTTTGCTGCTTTGAAAATTGATGGAGGCGGAGGGCTGGGACACCTGCCAGAGCTTTTCGCCGGTTTCGGCGTCGAGGGCGAGGGTGTTCCAGTTGGCGTCGATGCGGTAGGCGGTGTCTTTGAGCGCTTTATAGCTCGAATCGCTTCCGTGATAGCGGTCGGTCAGGGATTCCTGACGGGCAATCACATCGCCGGTGGCCTCCGACCAGGAGAGAATGTA
>PXDP01000190.1 GCA_003565035.1 PVC group bacterium
GACCTCCGCCCGCCCTCCCCATGCAGCCGCACCGCCCCCTCCCGCAGCGGACGCAATCCGAAAATCGCCTCCAGCAACTCCGTTCTTCCAGAGCCCACCAGACCGGCAATTCCCAGAATCTCTCCCCGCCGCAACGAAACCGACGCATGCGGCGCACTCACCTCCAGCACCGTTTCACCCGGATCACGCGGAGAACGCTGATAGAGATCCTCCACATCCCGTCCCACCATCGCCCGCACAATTTCCGCATCACTGAGGGCCGGCATCTCCCGAGCCAACACATCCCGGCCGTCGCACAGCACCGTGCAGGCATCCGCCAGCTCACGGACCTCCTCCAGAAAATGACTGATATACACAATCCCCAGCCCCTCTTCGCGCCAGGCGCGGATGAGCGAAAACAGCCTCGCCACTTCCGGTTTGCTCAGACTCGAGGTCGGCTCGTCCAGCACCAGAATCCGGCAGCCCGACGCCAGCGCCCGCGCCAATTCCACCTGCTGACACTGCGCCGGCGACAGCCGACGCACCGGGGTCTCCGGCGAAACGGAGTCCAGTCCGCTCCGGCGCATTACCTCCAGGGCCCGTCCGCGCATCCCGCGCAGATCCAGAACGCCCCTCCGGACAGGCTCCCGCCCCAGAAAAATATTCTCCGCAATGCTCAAATGCGGGGCCAGACTCAGCTCCTGATAAATCATGCCCACCCCGGCCGCGCGCGCCTCCCCGGGATCTTGCGGCGCGAACCGCACGCCGTTCAGCCGCATCTCCCCCGCATCCGCCGAAATCGCCCCGGACAGGATCTTCATCAGCGTGCTTTTTCCCGCCCCGTTTTCCCCCACCAGTGCACGGACCTCGCCTGCGCGAACGGAGAACGACACGCCGTCGAGCGCCACGGTCGGCCCGAAGGCCTTGCGGAGATTCAGCATCTCCAGCATAATTATTCCACCCCGAGCAAATCCCGGATTTGGGCGTCACCCAGCATTTCCTTCACAATCAGCTCCGCGCCGGTGTCAATCTGCTCGGCCACCGCCTCACCGTTCAAATGCTCCACCAGCGTCTGTACCGCCAGATAGCCCATGCGGCGCGGATTCTGCACCACCAGCGCATCAAAGCGTCCCTGTTCCAGGGCCGTCACCAGATCACTGCTGCTGTCAAAGCCGATCACAACGGTATCCGACACATCCACCCCGGTGCGGGACAGCCGGTCCAGTGCCCGCAGCAGCCCCATGGAGGTGGATTCATTGCTGGCGAAAATGCCATCCACATGCAGCCGGCCATCCTCCACCAGACCCGCGAGCATGTTAGTTGCCACTGTCAGCGCGCCCTCCGGCGTGCCGTCGGTGAACTGCTGAGCGATCAGGTCATGGCCGGCGGCGGTGACCTTGTCCGCAAAGCCTTTCTCCCGGCGAAGCGTGCTGCCACTGCCTTCGGCATAGCGCAGCATCATTAAACGGGCCCCCTCAAGGCCCTTCTCCTCCAAACGGCTGGTCATACGCAGACCCGCCAGCCCCCCGCCCACCTCATTATCGGTGGCGATAAAACTCACATACCCCCCGGCGGCCACATTGGAATCAAAAATCACCACCGGGGTGCCGCCGCGGATCACGTTCTGAATCGGCCGGGCCATCCCCTGTTCGTCCAGCGGGGCAATCGCCACCGCGTCCGCGCCCTGATGAATCATGCTCTCCAGAATCGCGCGCTGACGGTCAATCTCCGTCTCCCGCTGCGGACCATCCCAGAGAATATCCACCCCGAATTCCTGGCCGGCCTCGCGGGCACCCTCTTCGACCGATTTCCAGAACGCATGGGACGTCCCCTTCGGAATCACCGCAATCGTGGGCACCCGCTCTACCGTCACCGGTTCACGGCGCCCGCAGCCAGTCAGAAACAAAGCAAAAAACAAAAACGGAATCGTACAGCGCATGGTAAAGGCCTCCTTGGGTTCAAGGAACAAAGTAAACACAGCCTTTTCAAATTCCGCAAGTGAAAAGCCTCTTCTTAAGTAAAAGAAGTTTACAATCTGCTTGTTAAATTCAAAAGGTAAATTAAAACGCTCTAATGCTTTCAGGACTCCACTTTCACACGGTATTGCTGAACATGCTGGTTATTTGCACCGTATGTTCCGTGGTGATTGCCCTGATTCTTCAAAAACGTCGGCGGCATTATCAGGGACTCGGCCGCATCAGCGCCCTCTTCGGTATGCATGCTTTAGGCCTGGCCCTGCTTGTCTCCGGACCCATTCTGAATCCTTTCTGGTCCAGTTTTATCGGCATCGCCTGCATCGCCGGAGGATTTTGGATTGGCCTGAACGGCCTGGAATGTTTTGTCGGCCGCCGACGCCCTCAATATGCGTCCGCGATCGCGTTTTCCATTTTTCTGGTTCTGCAGGCCTATTGGCTTTTTGTCCACCCCGAAACCAACCTCCGCAGTCTGAACCTCACCTGGATCGCCATTTTCTACAGCCTCCGCTCCGGACACCAACTGCTGACACCCCTTCACCGGGAAATGATTCACTACACCCGGTACTGCGGCATTATTTTCCTCCTCTTTTCCGGTATCCTTCTGATACGGTTTTATTTTATTCTCTCCCGATGGGATTTGCCGCCGGTCTACCTGGAATCAGGAGGATTTGAACCGGTATTTTTCCTGATCTTTCAAATTATTTATGTCCTGATCACCTTCTTTTTGCTGGTGATGGTCAACAAACGCCTGCTGGACGATAAAGAAAAAGCGCTTTCGGAAGTCCGGATTCTCACCGGCATGCTCCCCATTTGCGCCTCCTGCAAAAACATTCGCGATGACCAGGGCTACTGGAAGCAAATTGAAGACTATCTGCACACCCACAGCGAGGCCAGCTTCAGCCACAGTATTTGCCCGGATTGCGCCAAAAAACTGTATCCCGATCTCTACGAGGAGATTCAGCGGGACGCTAACCGCGGCGAATCCTCCCCGAAAACCTCAGCGTCTGAACCCCGCTGATCACCGCCGCCCGGAACAGTCTCCCTCGCCGAATCGACACCACCCCCGTTTGCCGCGGCGTGTACCCCACCGGCAGTTCACAAATCCTCAGGCCCCTCCGCAGCGCAAACCCGCCCAGCAGCACATTGGGCGCGAACGTCTCCGCCGGAATCCGCCCAAGCACCGGGAGGAAGGCCTCCGTGCGCATGAGCCGGAACGGACAATTCCCGTCCTCCAGGTCCCCGCCAAACAGAACCCGCAGCATTCCCCGCAGCATACGGGTCACACACCGGCGGCTCAGAGGCCCGCCCCGGTTGTGCCGCACGCCAATCAGCAGGTCGGCCTCACCGCGCTGTTCCCAAAAGGCCGGAAAGTCCTCCGCCTGCACCTCCCCGTCCGAATCCGTCTGAAACACCCACTCCGCCTCCGCAAAGGCGCGGCGGTATTCGGCCAGAACGGCGGGACCGTGCCCCCGGTTCTCTGAGTGGATCACCTCCAGACAGGGATGATGGATCTCCGTCAGTCGCTCTCCCGTGTCATCCCGGCTGCCATCGTTGCGGACCCGCAGACGGTACGTCATCCCCAGACCGTCCAACAGCTCCAGCCAGGCACCCACCACGTCCTGAATCACCCCGCCCTCATTAAACACCGGCACCACCACAATGAGTGCCGTTCGGCCTTCAATTTCCACCGGCTGGAGGCTTCCGCTTTGTGAAATATCCTGTGGCTCCGTGTCCATCCCCCGGTTAAAAATGCCCCTTGTGCGGTCCGCTGATCCAGGCCCAGGCGGTTTTCAGGATCATTTCCAGGTCTTTGTACTCCGCCTCCCAGCCCAGCAGTTCCTTCGCCAGGGCCGGCGCGGCGACCAGCTCCGGCGGATCCCCTTCGCGGCGTTCCCCCAGCACCACCTTGATCGATTTGCCGGTGACCCGCTCCGCCGCCGAGATCAGTTCTTTGACCGAATGACCGATCCCGGTGCCCAGATTGCATTTGAACGAATCCGCTCCCCCGCGAAGCCGGTCGATCGCCAGAATATGCGCCCGGGCCAGATCGTTCACATGAATATAATCCCGGATACAGGAGCCGTCCGGAGTGGGGTAATCGGTGCCGAACACCGTGATATGTTCCCGGACACCCGCCGCCGCCTCCAGCACCAGCGGGATCAGATGGGTTTCGGGATTGTGATCCTCCCCGATCAAACCGTCCAGACTGCACCCGGCCGCATTAAAATAGCGCAAAGCCGCATACTTCAGGCCGTACGCATGACTGTAATCTGCCAGCACCCGCTCCAACATCAGTTTGCTCGCGCCATACGGATTGATGGGATTCTGCGGATGCTGTTCATCAATCGGCACATACTGCGGATTTCCGTACGTGGCACAGGTCGACGAGAAAATAAACACCTCCACGCCATGATCCCGCATCGCGTCGAGCAGCACAATCGGCGCCGCCAGGTTGTTTCCGTAGTACTTCGCCGGATCCGTTACCGACTCTCCCACATACGCATACGCCGCAAAATGCATCACCGCGGAAATGGCATGGTCCGTAAACACCCGGTCCAATACCGCCCGGTCCCCCAGGTCCCCTTCGATGAAAATCACTGCGTCATCCACCAGCGCATCCGCGTGGCCATAGACCAGATTGTCCAGCACAACCACCTTGCGTCCGGCAGCGACGAGTTGTCGAACCGTGTGGGATCCAATATATCCCGCACCGCCCACGACCAAAATTGCAGCATCTTTTTTCATAATCTGTCTCTTTCGAATTCAGGAGCCTCCAAACATCAATCAATTCCTCTATATACCCTCTTCACCTGTGGCAAGCCTTCGGACGGCATTTTTAGGGGCATGAATCCCCGGTGGGTCCGGCTATGCCCCGGAAGTTTAACAAAACTCATCAGAACAGGTTTTTCTCCGGTGTTGAAACCTCACAGGATTCGGGTAGGGGAGACGTGTGAACGATTGTCCTCCCCTTCTGGCACCCTCTGATCAGCGTCTGCGCGACACGCCGCTGCTGGCCCGCGACCGGGCTGCGCTGGCGCGTCGGCTGCACGGTCTGTCCAAACGGCTGCGGCGCCGCCAGCCCGTGGACCGATCCCTTGCCGACTGGGAACAGGCCCTGGAAAAAGCCCAGGGGCACTTTGAGGACTTTCATGCCTCGGCTCCGGCCCTGATCTATCCGGAGGACCTGCCCGTCAGCCGCGAACGAGAACGGATCATCCAGGCACTCCGCGACCATCCTGTGGTGATTGTCTGCGGCGACACCGGCTCCGGCAAAACCACCCAGCTCCCCAAAATGGTCTTCGAAGCCGGAGGCGGTCATTTCGGCAAAATCGGCGTCACCCAGCCCCGCCGCCTTGCCGCCACCAGCATGGCCCGCCGCGTCGCCGAAGAATGCCAAAGCAAACTCGGCGACACCGTCGGCGTTCACGTCCGCTTCGAAGAACGCGTCAGCCACCGCACCCGCATCCAGTTCATGACCGACGGCATGCTGCTGGCCCAGCTCCCGCACGATCCCGACTGGCTCGCCTACAACACCCTCATCATCGACGAAGCCCACGAGCGCAGCCTCAACATCGACTTCATCCTCGGCTGCCTCCGCGATCTGCGACGGCGAAGGCCGGACCTCAAAATCGTTATTTCCTCCGCCACCCTCGACGCGGAACGCTTTTCCGCCTTTTTCGACAACGCCCCCGTCCTTTCCGTCGAGGGCCGCCTCTATCCCATCGAAGACCATTTTCTCCCGGAACGTTCCGAAGACAGCCGCGACATCCAGGACCGGGTGCTCGACGCCCTGCAGCAGCTTGACCGCAACCACGGCGATCTCGACACCCTGGTGTTTCTCGCCGGCGAACGCGAAATCCGCGACACCGCCAAAAAGCTCGAAGGCCATTACCGGGGCCGCGCGGAAATTCTCCCCCTCTTTGCCCGCCTCAGCCTGCAGGATCAACAGCGCGTCTTCGCGGGAGGCGGACGCCGACGCATCATTCTCGCCACCAACGTCGCCGAAACCTCCATCACCCTCCCCGGCATCCGCGCGGTGATCGACTCCGGCGAAGTACGCGTGCACCGGGTGCATCCGCAGGCGCAAATCCAGCGCCTGGTCACCGAACAGGTCTCCCGCGCCTCCGCCATGCAGCGGCGCGGACGCTGCGGACGCACCGGTCCCGGCGTCTGCCTCCGCCTCTACAGCGAAGAAACCCTTCAGGATGCCCCCGCGCACACCGACCCCGAAATCCGCCGCAGCTCCCTCGCCGAAGTCATCCTCCGCATGGCCACCCTCGGCCTCCCGCCCCTCACCGAATTCCCCCTCATCGATCCCCCCAAAGGCGCGTTCATCGCCGAGGGCTACCGCACCCTCTTCGAAATCGGCGCCATGACCGAACGCCGCGAACTCACCCCCCGCGGCCGGGTGCTCGCCAGCTTCGCCCTCGAACCCCGCCTCGCCCGCATGCTGGAGGAGGGCCATCACGAAAACATCCTCCCCGCCGTCCTCGTTGTCGCCGTCTTCCTCTCGATTCAGGATCCGCGCGAACGCCCCGCCGACAAAGCCGAGGCCGCCGACCGCGCCCACGCGCTCTGGAGAGATCCGTCCTCCGATTTCCTCGGCATCCTCAACCTCTGGAATGCCGTCTGCCATAACAGCCACAGCCGCACCGCCCGCCGCAAATTCAGTACCGCCCACTTTCTCAATCCCCGCCGCGTCGAGGAATGGATCAATCTGGTCGACGACCTCCGCGAAACCTGCGCCGATCACGACTGGGCCGTGCCCGCCTCCATCGGCGAAATGGAGCTGGCTGATACCGACGGCCTGCACCGCGCCCTGCTCGCCGGGGTTCCCCGCATGATCGGTCAGCGCGAGGAAAACAATGTTTTCCGCAATCCCGGCGGGCAGACCTTTCATGTATTTCCCGGCAGTGCCCTCGGCAAAAAGCCGCCCAAATGGGTCATGGCCTTCACCCTCCTGGAAACCTCCCGCCTCTTCGCCCGCGAATGTGCTCTCCTCAAACCCGAATGGGTCGAAGCCGTCGCCCCCCACCTCTGCAAATACCAGTACGAACGCCCCGTCTGGAATGCAAAACGCGGCTTTGCCGAAGCCGAGGAGCGGGTGGCCCTCGGCCAGCTCACCCTCAGCCAGGGCACCCGGGTTCACTACGGGCGGATCGACCCACACGCGGCCCGCGAAATTTTTCTGCGCGACGGCCTGGTGCCCGCCGAATTGGATTTCCGGCATCCCTCCCTTAAGAAGTACCAGGCCCTGCTCACCTCCCTGACCGACTGGGAGCAGCGCCTCCGCCGCCCCGGCTATTTCACCGGATCCGACGCCCTCATCGAACACTTCCGCCGCGCCGTGCCCGCCGAAATCCACAGCACCGCCGATTTTGCCGCCTGGGCACGTCATGCCCCCTGGGTCCCCCGCATCCGCGACCTCTTCCCCGGCGAAGCCCTCCGCGAAGAGGACTATCCCGACACCCTCGACCTCAACGGCGTCCGCATCCGCCTGGCGTACGCCTACACCCCCGACACCCCGGAAACCGACGGCCTCACCCTCAGCGTCCGCGACACCGATCTGCCCGCCCTCCCCGACGAACTGCTCGAATGGACCATCCCCGCCTGGCTTCCCGAAAAAATCGAAGCCCTCATCCGCTCCCTCGACAAGCCCCTGCGCACTGCCTGCAACCCCTCAACCAAAACCGCCGCCGAAGCCCTCGCCTGGATGCACGAACAGGGCTTCATCTGGACCCACTCCCTCCGCCACGCACTCGCCGCCTTCCTCGCCGCCAAACTCGGCCGCATCCTCGCCGCCCCCGACCTCGATCCCGCCAAACTCCCCCCGCATCTCGTCACCCACCTCCGTGTCATCGACGCCAACGGCAGGGAGATCCACCGCGGCGACCGCTTCCCGGGTCAGTCCGCCCTCCCCCGCAAAAGCGGTCCGCTGCAAAGCCGGCAGTCCGGACACTGGCACCAAAGCGGACTCACCCGCTGGCCGGAGCAGGATCTACCCGAAACCGTCGAACAGAAAGGGCAAACCCGCTACCCCGCCCTCACCGACGAACAAAGCACCTGCGGACTCCGCCTCTTCGCCCACCCCGGCGAGGCCCATGAACACCACCAGGCCGGTGTCATCCGCCTTTTCCGGCTGCTGCATCCCGACCCCGTCAAATACCTGCAGAAAAAATTCCCCCTCCCCACCAGCGTACAGCTCGACCTCTCCACCATGCGCAATGGCAGCGGCGACGCCCTCGACGACCTCCTCACCAGCGTGCTCGCCGAAGCCCTCACCCTGCCGCACGGACTCCCCCGCACCGCCGCCGACTTCGCCGCCGCCGCCGAACGCGCCCGCGGCGAACTCTTCGAAATCGCCGAACAGCGCGGCCGCCAGCTCCAACAGCTCTTCACCCTCCGCTCACAGGTCAACGGACTCAGCGACAGCCCGCTGCCCGCCGAATTTCTCGACGACCTCGAACTCCAGCAGAACACCCTCTGGGCGCCCGGCTGGATTCGCGATCCCGAAAATCTCCGCCGCTACCCCCGCTATCTGCAGGCCATCCTCAGCCGCGCCGCGCGGATCAAACATGATCCCAAAAAAGACGCCCGCAAGCGGGCCGAACTCGACCCCGCCCTCACCCTCCTCGCCGAACACCTCGACCGCCTCCCCCCCGCCCGCCTCCGCGAAGCCTTCCGCAAACTCGAAGAACTCCGCATCGCCCTCCTCTGCCCCGAACTCAAACCCCACGAAAAAATCAGCCTCAAACGTTTCGAAACCTGGCTCAACTCCGATTAAAACTTGAAAGCCCCCGGTTTTACGTCATGATGCACAAAACCGTTCCCCCTTTTTCATCTGGACTTTTTTATGACCGACCCCGCCGAAAAACCCTCCCATTTTATCCGCGAAAAGATTGCCGCCGATCTCGAAGCCGGCAAGCACAGCACCATCAAAACCCGCTTCCCGCCCGAGCCGAATGGATACCTCCACATTGGCCACGCGAAATCCATCTGTCTCAATTTCGGCATGGCGCTCGAATTCGGAGGCACCTGCAATTTGCGCTACGACGACACCAACCCGGTCAAAGAGGACCAGGAATACGTCGATGCCATCGCGGAGGATGTCCGCTGGCTGGGGTTTGACTGGCCCGGGGAACCCTGCTACGCCTCCGACTACTTCGAGAACATGTACGCCTTTGCGGTCGAACTCATCGAAAAAGGTCTTGCCTACGTCTGCACCCTCACCCCCGAGGAATTCAAAGACTACCGCGGCGTTCCCACCCGCCCCGGCAAAGAAAGCCCCCACCGCAACCGCCCGGTTGCCGAAAACCTCGACCTCTTTTCCCGGATGCGCGGCGGCGAATTTCCCGACGGGGCCTATGTCCTCCGCGCAAAAATCGACATGGCCAGCCCCAACCTGCACCTCCGTGATCCGGCGATTTACCGCATCCGGCATGCAACACATCACCGCACCGGCGATGCCTGGTGCCTCTACCCGATCTACGACTTCGCCCACTGCCTGGAAGACGCCCTTGAAAGGGTCACCCACTCCCTCTGCACCCTCGAATTTGAAGTCCACCGCCCGCTCTACGACTGGATTCTCCAGAACGTCACCCTGCCCAAACCCCTGCCCGAACAGACCGAATTTGCCCGCCTCAACATCACCTACACAGTGATGAGCAAGCGAAAGCTCCTCACCCTTGTGCAGGAAAACCACGTCAGCGGCTGGGACGATCCCCGCATGCCGACCCTCGTGGGCATGCGCCGCCGCGGCTTTACCCCCGCCGCCATCCGCGCCTTCTGCGAACGCGTGGGGGTTACCAAATTCAACAGCCTCACCGACTACGCCCTGTTGGAATTCTGCGTCCGTGAAGATCTCAACGCCGTGGCAGAACGCCGAATGGCCGTGCTCAATCCTCTCAAAATCGTCATCGAAAACTATCCCGAAGACGACGAAGAAACCTTCGAGGCCGTCAACAACCCCGAAGACGAATCCGCCGGCACCCGGCAGGTGCCCTTCAGCCGCGAACTCTATATCGAACGCGAAGACTTCATGGAGGATCCGCCCAGGAAATTCTTCCGCCTCGGCCCCGGCCGCGAAGTCCGCCTCCGCGCCGCCTGCTACATCACCTGCACCGGCGTCATCAAAGATGCCGACGGGAACATCACCGAACTCCGCTGCACCTTCGACCCCGACTCCCGCGGCGGCGGTACCCCCGACGGCCGAAAAGTCAAAGGAACGCTGCACTGGGTATCGGCCCGCCATGCGGTCCCCGCAGAAGTGCGGCTCTACGACCGCCTCTTCACCGAACCCGAACCCGACGGTATCGACGGGAAAGACTTCCGCGAGTTCCTCAACCCCGAGTCCCTGCGGACCGTCACCGGCTACCTCGAACCCTCCCTCGCGGAATTCGCCCCCGGCGCGCCCGTCCAGTTCGAACGCATCGGCTATTTCACCGCCGATCCCGACACCCGCCCCGGCGCACCCGTCTTCAACCGCACCGCCACCCTGCGCGACGGCTGGAAAGGGAAATGAACCGCATCCTCTACCGGGCTGATGAACCGGTGGAGGGCCTGCTGACCCTCCGGGACCACCGCGCCGAACACATCCGCAAGGTCCTCCGCGCCCACCCCGGCGACACCCTGAAACTCGGACGCATCAACGGCCCCCTCGCCATCGGGGTGATCGAGACCCTCGACCACCGGACCGTCACCCTCCGCCTGTCGGAAGGCGAAACTCCCCCCTGCCCCCAAACCGATCTCCTCCTCGCCCTCCCCCGCCCCAAGGTTCTGAAAAGACTGCTCCCCCAAATCGCCGCCCTCGGGGTCGCCCGGCTCTTTCTCACCAACGCCGCCCGTGTGGAACGCCCATATTTCGACACCCATATTCTGACCCCGGGTCCGCTGGAGAACGCCCTCATCGAAGGCCTCACTCAGGCAGGCGACACCCGGCTCCCCGAGGTCCGCATCATTCGGCAACTCAAAATTTTTCTTGAGGATGAGATCCGTCAGGCCACCGATGCCACCTGCCGCCTGGTCCTGCATCCCGGCCGGGGAACCTCCCTCCGTGCTCTGCCCCGCACCAACGAAAGGACCCTCCTCGCGATCGGGCCCGAAGGCGGCTGGATTCCGTACGAATTAGAGCGCTTTGACGCCCTTGGCTTTACGCCCGTCACCCTCGGCCCCCGTATTCTCCGCACCGACACCGCAACCCTCGCAGCCCTTTCCCTCACCACCCTGTAACCCCAGTCAGAAGATCATTTAAACTGAGAAAACAGTGTTATGACATTGACCTTCGCATGAACTGTCCTTATGTATGGAAAGATGTTTTATAATCCCCAAAAAGGTCAAATGATTTCCACGACAGACCCAAGTATTCACCCCGAACCCCTTGACCCAACGATATGAAACTTGCCGCCGACATCAGCCTTTATCCGCTCAACGAAACGTATATTCCCCCCATCGATGCGATCATTGCCCGTTTCGAGAGTTACCCGGAGATTGAAGTCCGCCGCAATGCCCTGAGCACCCAGCTCTTTGGGGATTACGATGCGGTGATGCAGGTGATTCACACGGAGATGGCCCGGAGCTTCAGCGAAAATAAAGCGGTCCTGGTGGTCAAATTCGTCTGCACCGACCGGGGCTGAAGCGCACTACCAGTCCAGTTCAATCAGCAGAGGATCGTGATCGCTCCCGCGGATGGGCAGGTCGTCCCGGAAGGCTGCGGGAAAATCGGCGTTGAGGTGCAGATAGGTGGCAAGCACCAGTTTGGAGGTGAGGCCGGGCGACAGAAAAAAGTGATCCAGCACATTCGCATCCCCCTGGAAAACGTAACTGTACGCGTTCGCAGGGTCTCGCTCCATAACCCAGTCCACCACGTTGAACAGACCCGCGCGGTATAAGGGGCCCAACTGATCCGACGGCGGGTCCAGCGGATCATCCGGACGGGGGAACATATTCAGGTCCCCCCCCACAATCACGCCATCCTCCGGATACAGGTCCATGATCCGCTGCGCAATCCGGGCGTTCACCCGCGCCTGCCAGGTGCGCCGCTCCACCCGGCGGCCCGGCCCGGCACTGAAATGATTGTTCAGGAACCAGAGTCTGCGCCCGTCCGCAGCCTCCACACCGAACACCTGAACCGCCCGCGAGAAGATTTCCGCCGCCATGTCCCCGTCCGGCTCGCCGGTATACACATAATTGAAGGCCTTTGGATTGGCCACTTCATGAATCATTGGCAAAGGCTCTCCGGGGATATCTATCGCAGGATTTTCGCCCAGGATAGGATGATCCGCATCCGGGTGAATCGGACGGAATACATCCGCCTGAACCAAATACGCCACAATGATGCCCCGGTTATCTCCGCTGTTCCGGTTTACCGCACTGGTGTACACCGGACCGCCCAGCGCCACGATCTCGAGAATCAGCTCCTGCAAGGCGTCCAGTTCACCATCGGCATCATCCACTCCGCCATACACCATGCCGCCGGGGGTCAGCACGCCAATATCCTGATTTTCAATTTCCTGAACCAGGATAACCTGCGGAGCCTCCAGATCCTCCACAATCTGCCGGGCCACGATGCGCAGCTGGGCCCGGAAATGATCCTCCGAGGGCGGCAGATAATTCCAGGGCTCCCGCACGCCGGGACACCCGGGATTTCCGGGAAAATCACAGCCGTGAAACGGATTGTCCACAAAATCGTATAAATTTTCGATGTTGTAGGTGGCAATGCGCAAGCGATTCCCGCCGCCCTCCGGTGCCGGTATCCGCCAGGAGGCGGGTGAGGGCCCGCCCCGGAACTCCGGCATCGCCTCCACCTGCAACACATACTGGCCAAAGGAAAACTGCAGCCCGCCGGTCAAGGCTTCCGGAAACACCGTGCCGGTGGTGACCTGAGGCAAATACAGGTCTCCACTCCCGTCAAACAGACCCAGACTCCCCAGCACCAGCCTCATGCCATGCCCGGACAGCCAATTCTCTTTTGGCACATCACTCAGCACATGCGCTCCGCGGAACAGCCGCCGGGCCGGGACCTGCTCCCGTTTCAGAATCGGATTCTCCTGCGGCGTCACCCAGATCTGATAATCCCGGTTCCGCTCATTCGGGAAGGAGCCGGTCACCGACGCCGCGCCCGGCATGAGCTTGACCCGCATGCCCTCGTGCCGTTCCAGGATTCGCCGGGTTTCCTCCAGGTTGGCGGAAAGATGGAGAGGGACCGGCGGCGGCAATGCGTCCGGACCGCCGCCGACATGCCGGAGCAGCGTCGCGTCCGCAAGCTCCGTCTGTCCGTACCGTTCACGCACCACCCCGCGAAGGGTCACCACATCACCGACGGCAACCGGCTGATGGCCCTGATCCTCAAGGCGCACTTCGGGTAAACCACCCAGATACACAAACAGTCCGTCCGACGTGTACGGATCACCGTCCGCCTCCTTCGGGAGGTCCTGAATCATCATGCCATACAGACTGTGTCCGGCCGAAGCCCGCCAGCGCACGATCTGGTGCACCACCCCGCGCACCGTAACCGTTGCCCCCTCCATCGGAGAGCGGTGCGAAAGACCCGAAGCACCCGGCAGCACCTGTCCCTGGATTGTCCCAATGGGAATTCGTTCCGGGTGCGGGTCCGCCGCCGGGCGGCATCCCGCCCCCGCCAACAGACCGAAAAGCAAAACTGCGTGTACACGAAAACAAAGGGGTTTACAGAAATTCATTCCCGGACTTCACGCATTTGAAGTTGAAAAATCAAGCTTTCGCAACGCCCCACATGATTTTCTCATGCCGATACCACATTCCTGTCGAAAAAAATTTATACAGTTTTCAATTGACCTGCCCCCGTTTTATCGCATATGAACGCCCTTCCCTAAGCAAACCAATTTCAAAACAGGTACAATTTTATGGCAAGAACAGGCTGGATCGAAAAAGAAAAACGCAAAAAGAAAACCGTTGCGAAGTATGCTGAATTGCGCAAAGAGCTGAAAGAGAAAGGCGACTATATCGCCCTGTCCCAGCTTCCGCGCGATGCAAGCCCCACCCGTCTGGTGAACCGCTGTCAGGTCACCGGCCGTCGCCGTGCGTTCATGCGCCGCTTCAAACTGTCCCGTATCACTTTCCGTGAACTCGCCTCCAGAGGCGAAATTCCCGGCGTGACCAAAGCCAGCTGGTAATCCACCGGCCCTTTGCCCCAAAGAAGCCCGCGATCCCGCGGGTTTTTTTGTGCCCGGAATTTTTCTCCTTTTCCGGCTTTCCTTTCCGCCCCGTCGGCGGTAGTGGAGTATTCCCGACGCACATCAATTTCGTTGGGATTTTTTTATGGCCAAATACATCTTTATCACCGGGGGCGTTGTCTCATCGCTCGGAAAAGGCATCACGGCAGCCGCCGTGGGCTCCCTGCTCACCAGCCGCGGGCTCCGCATCCGGATCATGAAGCTCGACCCCTACCTGAACGTGGACCCGGGCACCATGAGCCCCTATCAGCACGGGGAGGTGTACGTCACCGATGACGGTGCCGAAACCGATTTGGACCTCGGTCATTACGAACGCTTCACCGGCGCGCCCACCTCCAGAAAGTCCAACGTCACCGCCGGACGCATCTACTGGGATGTGCTGGAAAAAGAACGCCGGGGCGACTATCTCGGCGGCACCGTGCAGATGATTCCCCACATCTCCAATGAGATCAAATCACGCATCCGCGCGCTGGAAGAACCCGATGTCGACGTGATTCTCTGCGAAATCGGCGGCACCGTCGGCGATATCGAAGGCTCGATTTTCCTTGAAGCGATCCGCGAAATTGGTCTGGAGCAGGGACGGGACAACGTGGTGTACATTCACCTCACGTATGTGCCTTTCATTGCCGCCGCCGGCGAAGTGAAAACCAAACCCTCCCAGCAGTCCGTCGCCAAACTGCGCGAAATCGGCATCATGCCGGATATTCTCATCTGCCGCGCGGAAGTGCCCCTCTCCATGGAGGTGCGCAAAAAACTGTCCCTCTTCTGCAATGTCCCGCTGCACAGCGTGATCGAGGAAACCGACGTAAAGCACTCCATTTACGAGGTGCCGCTCGTCCTCAGCGATCAGGGCCTCGATGAGCAGATTATGGTGCATTTCCGCATTGCGCGCCCGCAGGCGGACCTCACCCCCTGGCGCAAAGTCATCAACGCCATCCGCAATCCCCGCGGCGAGGTCAGCATCGGCGTGGTCGGCAAATACCAGGAACTGCAGGATGCCTATAAATCCATTTTTGAGGCCCTGGACCACGGATGCATTGCGCACAGCATCAAACTGAATCTGGTCAAAATCGCCTCCGAAGATCTCGAAAAAGGCAAAACCGCGGCGATCGACACCGTGGACGGTATTCTCATTCCCGGCGGTTTCGGTCACCGCGGCGTGGAAGGTAAAGTGCTTGCCGTGCAAATGGCCCGTGAAAAAGGTATTCCGTTCTTTGGCATCTGCATGGGACTTCAGTGCGCGGTCATCGAATTCGCCCGCAATGTTTGCGGACTCGCAAACGCAAACACCACTGAAATCGACCCGCAGTCCCCCCACCCCGTGGTCTGTCTCATGGAAGAACAGAAAGGGCTCACAACCCTCGGCGGCAACATGCGCCTCGGCGCCTGGCACTGCAAACTCAAGCCCGATACCCGCGTTGCCAAGGCCTACGACACCCTCAACATCAGCGAACGGCACCGTCACCGCTACGAATTTAACAACGACTACCGCGAAAAGCTCCAGGAAGGCGGACTGATCCTCGCCGGCACCACACCCGACGAGAGTTTGGTGGAAATCGTCGAAATCAAAGACCATCCCTGGTTTGTCGCCGTCCAGTTCCATCCCGAATTCAAATCCCAGCCCTTCAATCCCCATCCCCTCTTCGCCGGATTTGTCGGTGCCGCCTACGCCAGGAAGACCGACGGCTGATTATTCAAAACAATCTCTGATGTTCCTGATGAAAGCGCTCGCGCTGAATGGGGTCCATTTCCAGCTCCCGCACCTCGGTATTGTCCATCACATACAGAAAAAAATCCTCGCGGTGGGCCGGGTCGGTGCTCTCCTCACGCCATAGACGCAGGGTCCCGGTAATCTGAATCGGCGCATCGATAAACCCATAGCGTCTCAGCCCCTCTTTCTGCCGCACCAGCACCACCTGATTCACCCCCGGGGGCTCACAGAAATTACAGCCCGTCGGAAACGGAAACAGCATAAACGTCCGCATATCCTGCAGGCTGTCATAGGGCGACATAAAGCCCTGAATCCGGACCGTTTCACCGTCCAGCGCCAGGATCC
The DNA here is from genome assembly GCA_003565035.1 of PVC group bacterium. Taxonomy (GTDB): domain Bacteria; phylum Verrucomicrobiota; class Kiritimatiellia; order SS1-B-03-39; family UBA6053; genus PXAS01. The sequence continues at coordinate 16,221 of PXDP01000190.1, forward strand.
CGGGCGGATAAACCGGATGCCCCTGCTCGTCTGGAGTGACCCGTTCCAGCTGACTCAGGGTGAGACGCGCCACCCCATCGGCATCGCCTCCGGCCCGCGCCTCCGCCACAGAAGCGGTCCGCTCCACCGGCTCCCCCCCGGTCTGCCGAACGTTCAAGCGGTGCAGAATCATGACAAACAACAGGAGCACCGCCAGCACCAGTGCCGTGTCAATCCAGCGGTCCGCCACCTTTTTCCCGGATTTCGCGGCCTCAGATTTCACGCGACAACTCCTCCACCGGCGAACGGCGGTATGCCGTCAGCGCCGGGATCAATCCACAAAAAATACCGACCAGCCAAATCATAGCGACAACCCTACCCTGAAGTTCAGCAAAATGAAAGGGATCAAAGCCCAAAAGAAACTCCGGCTGAAACACCCGCACCCCGGCCGCGAGTCCGCCATGAGCCAGGACCAGGCCCAGAGCCGCCCCGACCGTGCTCAGCCAGAAGGCCTCAAGCCAGACCATCGCCACGATTTCCTGCGGGTGTGCACCCAGCGTGCGCAGCACCGCCCAGTCCCGGCGCCGCCGGTCCGTGGACTGCAGCAGGGTTGCCAGCACGGAAAAGCCCGAAACCACCGCCACCGCACCCGCCATCCAGAGCATGCCCCGCTCCACCGGTCGCAGCACCCGCTGATACAGACGGTGTAACTCATCCACCGGCACCGCCGCCATGGCCTCCGTACCCCGGTTGATTTCATCCCGAATCCAGAGCCGCATCCCCGGACTCCGCAGCCGCAGCCAGACTGCGGTCACTTCCGGCGCCCGCTCCGCCCGCGGCCCCGCGCCAAACAGCCCCCGGTGCAATTCCTCCTCCGCCTCGTGCACATCCCAGACCGACTGCAGGGTGGAAAACACCAAACGGTCCACCGTGCCGCCGGTCCGCTCCAGAATCCCCGTCACCCGGTACGGAAAATCGTCATGCTCCGTGCCCGGCGCCGCCCGCAGACCGTGCGATCCCACAAAGCTGTCGCCAATCCGGAGCCCCAAACGTTCCGCCGCCTCCGCACCGAGCACCGCGTCAAACGTCGATTCAAACAGTGCCCCTTCCCGCAGACGGACCCGGGGAGCCCCCTCCTGATTCCGGGGACGCCAGTCAAAAAAGCCGTGCGTCGTTCCCACAATCCGGAACCCGCCCACATTGTCCCCCAGCGAGAACGGCACCGCCTGCACCACCCGTGGATCCTCCCGGAAGGTTTCGTACAGCGACAGTGGAATATTGCCCGTCGGCACATCCAGATGATGCACCACACTGAGGATCAGTTGCAGCGGACTGCCTTTGCCGCCGATCACCAGATCCACTCCCGCGCCCTCCTGCAGCAGCGAGTGTTCCGCCTGTTCCCGCAGCAACAGCACCACGCAGGGCAGTGCCGTGGCCAGGGCCAGCCCCAGAATAGTGAGCAGACTCACTCCCCGGCGTGACCGCACATAGCGCCAGGCCATACCCGCCAGCGTCATGCCGCCGCCTCCCCGCGGCGGCGGATGACCCCCGCACACGGAAACTGCTTCGGAAAACGCTTCGCCAAATCCATATCATGGGTCACACAAATCCAGCCGCAGTTCAGCTCTTCACACAGACCCTCCAGCAGGGCCATGGCCCGTTCCGATGCGTCCGGATCCAGCGCCCCCGTCGGTTCATCCGCCAGCAGAACATCCGGTTTCCCCGCCAGGGCCCGCGCAATCGCCACCCGCTGCCGCTCCCCCACCGACATCCGGTTCGTCTTCGCGCCCGCCAAATCCGCCAGCCCCACCCGGTCCAGCAGGGCCATCGCCTCCTCCCGCACCTGGCGGCCCGCCGCCCGCCGACCGAACCGCAGTCCCATCATCACATTCTCCAGCGCCGTAAACCCGTGCAACAGGTGAAACGACTGATGCACCATCCCGATATGCTTTCCGCGGAACACATCCAGCGCCGCCGCCCCCAGAGTGCCCAACTCCGTCCCCGCCACCCGCACCACGCCGGAATCCGGACGCACCAGACCACTCAGCACATTCAGCAGTGTCGATTTGCCGCACCC
>PXDP01000399.1 GCA_003565035.1 PVC group bacterium
CAGGCCTACGTGCTCCAGGATCAGGGCTACGACACCGTGGACGCGAATCTGAAGCTCGGATTCGGGGCCGATCAGCGGGAGGATCGCTCCAGTGCTCTGATTCTTCAGGATATGGGGATCTCAACCATCCGCCTGCTGACCAACAATCCCCTGAAGGTGGAGGGGCTGAAACGCAACGGAATCGCCATTGAAGAACGCATCCCGGTGGTGATTCCCAGCAATCCGCACAACGCCAAATATCTTGAGACCAAGCGGACCCGGCTTGGCCATTTGCTTTAATCTTCACTCCGGAACATCCTATGGCATCCCAAAAACATTTTTATGAGAATCCCGCCGAGGGGCTTCCCGCTTTGCCGGGGGTCACCGTGCATCAGGGCCGTCTGGACGGGACCGGACGGCGATTCGGCATCGTGGCCGCCCGCTTCAACATCGGCCTCACCGGCCCCCTGGTCACCTCCGCCGTGGATGCCCTGACGGCGGCCGGCGTGCAGGCCTCCGATATTGAGGTGGTCTGGGTTCCGGGCAGCTTTGAAATTCCCCTGGCCCTGCAGCGGCTGGCCGACCGCAGCTCGCTGGATGCGCTGATCGCCTGCGGAGTGGTCATCGAAGGGGCCACCCGCCACGCGGACCTGATTATGAACAGTCTTACGCAGTCGATCACAAAGCTTTCCCTCGAATTGGATTGTCCCGTGATCGATGCGGTGGTAAGTGCAAGAACCCTGGAACAGGCCGAAGCCCGCTGCCTCGGCGGTCGCGAAAGCCGCGGTGCCTATGCCGCCCGGGCCGCACTGGAAGTTTCCACCACCTTTTCACCGATCCTATGAGCACCGGCGCACCCAACCGACATCTTCTCCGCCTCTGGGCGATTCAGTTTCTTTTTCAGCGCGACTACAATCAGACCGATTCGTGGGAGGAGGCGCTGGAGCTGTTTCTCCAGGACAAACGCCGCAAGCTCTCCAAAAAAATGACCGCCTTTTTCGAAGCCCGTATCGACGGGGTGAGTCTGAACCTGGAAACCATTGACGCCCAGATCAAACGCTATGCGGAGAACTGGGATCTGTACCGCATGGGCGGGGTGGACCGCAATGTTCTGCGCCTCGCGTTCTGCGAACTGCTGTACTGCGAGGATGTGCCGCCGGTGGTGGCGGTCAATGAAGCCGTCCAACTCGCCAAAGAACTCAGTTCGGAGGAGAGCGGCAAATTTGTAAACGGAATTCTGGATAAATATATCCGCACCCTGGATCGCCCGCTGCGGCACGGGGTGGAGCGAACGGAGACTTGAAGCTATGGTGAGTTGGTCCAATGCACTGCGTAAAACCCGGGCAGTTTTTTCCACGGTACTCCAGGGGGTGGTGTCCGACGGCATTGCGGTCGATGAACTGACCCTGGAGGAGCTGGAGGTCGCCCTGATCCGCGCCGATCTGCCGCCGCGTCTGGTGGCGGAACTGATTGACGAGCTGGAACAAAATCAGCTCTATGGCAACAAATCCGCGCGCGAGGTGCTCCGCAGCGGGCTGCGCGCCAAATTGCTGATGTCGGAAACCGATCCTTTTGCCACCTCTGTGGCGCCAACCTGCGTGCTGCTGCTGGGGGTGAACGGCGCCGGAAAAACCACCACCTGCGCCAAACTCGCGCACCGCGCGGCCGGCCAAAAGCGCAAAGTCATGCTCGGCGCGGCGGACACCTTCCGGGCGGCAGGCACCGAGCAGTTGCGGATGTGGGGGGAACGCCTGAAGGTTCCGGTGGTCTCCGGCCGTCAGGGATCAGACGCCTCCGCCGTGGCCTACGACGCACTGGATGCCGCCATCGCCCGGGACATGGAACTCCTGTTCATCGATACCGCCGGGCGCATGCACACCAAATCGCATCTGATGGATGAACTCAAAAAAATGGTGCGGGCCCTGCAGAAACGCGACCCGGCGGCCCCGCACGAAACCTGGATGATTCTCGATGCCAGCCTTGGCCAGAATTCCCTCAACCAGGCGAAAATTTTTCATGAGGCCATACCGCTGACCGGTCTGGTGATCACCAAGCTCGACGGCAGCAGCAAAGCGGGATTTCTCTTCAATGTGCAGCGGGAACTGCCGGAAATTCCGGTGCTGTTCACCGGTCTGGGCGAACAGGCCGAGGATCTGGTCCGTTTTGACGCGGATGCCTTTGTGGATGCGATGCTGACCCCGGACGAAGGCAATGCATCCGCCTGAGCACTGGATGCGGCTGGCGGTGGAGGAGGCCCGGAAAGGACTGGGCTTCACCGCGCCCAACCCGGCGGTCGGCGCACTGGTGGTGAAAGACGATCACCTTCTGGGGAAAGGCTGGCACGCCAAAGCGGGTCAGCCCCACGCGGAACCTCTGGCCCTGCGCGATGCCGGTGAGGCGGCCCGCGGTGCGGATCTCCATGTGACCCTTGAACCCTGCTGCACGCACGGCAAAACCCCGCCGTGCACAGAGGCTATCAAAGCGGCGGGCATCCGGCGGGTGTTCATTGGCTGCACCGATCCCAATCCGGCTCACGCCGGACGGGCCTATGCGATTCTGCGCGAAGCAGGGATCGAGGTATTTGAGGAGATTCTGTCCGGAACCTGTCAGGAACTGCTCCGCGCCTTTGCCCGCGTTCAGCGCACCGGAATCCCCTATGTTTCCCTGAAACTGGCCACCAGTCTGGACGGCCGCATTGCGGATGCGGCGGGAACGTCCCGGTGGATCACCGGTCCCGAATCCCGGGAACGCGTACAGGCCTTTCGGCGGGAGGTGGATGCGATTCTGGTGGGAACCGAAACCCTGCGGCGCGATAATCCCTCCCTGCAGCCCCGGCCCGCCGAGGGACACCGCCCCTGGCGGATCGTGCCGGACCGGACCGGTTCCCTGCCGCTCACGCTGAAGGTCTTTTCGGACGAAAACCGTGACCGCACGCTCTGCCTGCTGGGTCCGGAGGCCCCCGCCGACCGCGAACAGGCCCTCGATCCTGCCGGCGTGGCATGGATGCGGGTTCCCGCCGGACCCGAAGGACTGCTCTGGGCGGAGATTCTGCCGGAACTTGCAAAGCGGTCCATGCATCATATCCTCTGTGAAGGCGGAGGCAAACTCTCCGCCGATCTGCTTTCATTGCGGCTGGTGCAGGAAATTCTCTGGTTTCAGGCCCCCATGCTGCTGGGGCAGGGGGGGCGTCCCGCCATCGCGGCCGATATTCTTTTTGCAGAGGCTCCCCGCCTGCGGAGGACAGCCTTCGAAGCGCTGGGAGATGACCTTTTTGCACGCTATTTGCCAACTTCATCTTAAGGAAACGCCTTATGTTTACCGGAATCATTCAGAAAATTGGAACCGTCCGTCATATCGAAGACCGGCAGGGCGGCAAACGCCTGCATTTGGAAATCGCCCCCTGGGAACGGCCGTTTGAAGACGGCGAAAGCATTGCCGTGAACGGCGTGTGTCTGACGCTTGCGGACCGGGGGGAAGCCGGCGTGCTTGTCTTTGATGTGCTCGAAGAAACTCTGCGCAAAACCAATCTGGGCGCATTGCGTGAAAAAGGAACGGTCAATCTGGAACGCGCGTTGCGCTACGGCGATGCCCTGGGCGGTCATTTGGTCTCCGGACACGTGGACGCACGCGGAACCGTGCGCGCGGTCTCGGCGGCGGGGGGCGATTTACGGGTGGAAATTTCCGCACCGGCATCCGTGTATCTCAATCTGGTGGAGCAGGGATCAATCGCCTGCGACGGAATCAGCCTGACGGTGGCCGAACTCCTGAAGGATTCGTTTGCAGTGCATCTGATTCCCACCACCCTGCGGGAAACCATTTGGGGCGAAATCCGCGAAGGGGACGCCATTAATCTGGAGGCGGACATGATCTGCAAGATTGTCCGCCGAGAAGCGGCGCGCGGAAAATTGCCCAACGGCTGGACCTGGGAGCGGTTCCAGCGGGAAGGTGCGAATGAACAGCCGTAGCCGCAACGGGCCCCGTTGCAGAACAACCGGCCAATCCACTCTCGAAGCTGGGGTCAGCTTCGACAACGATGCGGGAGAACAACTCCATGATTAAATACATCCTGCTTTTATTCTTCGTGCTCTCCGGACTGCGTGTCGCCGCCCAGGACCCGGCCGACCTGGATCTGGACCTGGATTGGGACTGGATCCGTCAGCAGGTGCACGAATGGGTGCCGATTCTGGAGGAGGAGTTTGACGTCAATCTGGACATCCGGAACGTGGACGGCTGGCTCCTGCAGCTCCGGCAACTCGAACAGGTCATCCGCACCGGAAATTTGCAGGAACTCTCCGACTGGGCACCCATGGCCCGTCAGGCACACCGGGCCATTGCCGAGTTTCAGGAATGGACCCCCTACGCGGACTGGCTGTTTCAGCGGCTGGACTACACCGATCTGGCCCGCTACCTGATTCTGCGCCAACGCTCCGCGGCGCCTGAACCGCAACCCCGCTCGGCTCCTCAACCCCAAGCACC
>PXDP01000505.1 GCA_003565035.1 PVC group bacterium
CCCCGCGCCCCACGCCCCCCCCGGTGCCGGAACCGGAGCCGCCGCCCGTTACGCTGCCACTTTGGGACCGCACGCATTTCTTTCACGTGCCGGATGACACACCGCCCGGCCCTCTGACACGATGGGAAGACGGAGAACAGTTTTTCAACCCCGTCCACGCGGAACGTCGCGCCACAGTCGTCCCCGGTGCCCTGAACAACCGTCCCGCCCTCCGCTTCGAACGATCCCCCTACTTCTCCATGATCAACGCGGGTCGTGAACCGGAATTCACATTGATTCTGGTGGCCAAATTTCTCCCTGCCGATCCGGAATATCCCGCCCAGATTCTGGCCGGCATCGACCCGCTCAGCCCCGGAGACCAGTGGTTTCTGATTCGTCATCTTTCCCAATTGCCCGGCAGCCTTGTGTTTGAATCCCCCCGTGGAACCGCCCGCATGACGCTCACGCGCCAGGAACGCGATCTTCCCTTTGTCGTCGCGTTCCGGCGGGATAACCGCGGCGATCAGGTGCGAGCCGGGCCGCACCGCCTCCGCCTCTCGGGTCAACCCGCAGAGCCCCCCCCGCTCCCCACCCCGGCGATTCAAAGCCTCCAAATTGGCGGTCTGATGGACCGGAATCTTTCCTTCACGGGCTACATTGCCGAGCTGCATCTCTACCGTCAGGCTCTCAGCGACGCGCAACTCGACCTTCTCTTTGAACAGCTCGAAAAAGACTACGGGATTATTCCCTGATGAACGGATTCACCCGCGAAATCGAAATCCTGCACACCGACTACAACACGGTGCAGGTGGTTGAAAGCGAAGACGGTACCATTGATTTTGATGTCATCGGCGCCACCCATGCCACCTGGCATCCGCGCCTGCTCCTCACCGGACACGCCTGGGATGCCATCACCGCCGCCGCCCTCATGGGACGAACACCGCCCCGCTCCCTTCTGCTGCTCGGCCTGGGTGGCGGTACTGTCCTCCGTCAGCTCCGTTTTTTTCTTCCGGACACCCGAATGACCGCCGTGGAGATCGATAGCGGCATGATCCGACTGGCCCGGAAACACATGGACATCGACTCCCTGGCTCTGGAAATCATCCAGGAGGACGCCTATATCTTTCTCAGGGACAACACCCGGCGCTTTGACCTCGTCATCGATGACCTCTACCGCTGCGGTGAAACCGACGTGGAGCGCCCCGCGCCAGTGACACCCGACGCCATCGCCGCCCTTCGGGAACACCTCGAACCCGAGGGGTGCCTGGTCATGAATTTCGTGCTGGGCGGCGAGCACCGGAAGGTGCATCAGGCCGGACGGAATGCCTTCTGCGAACATTTTCCGCACGTCCGTGCCGTCCAGCCCCCCCTGAGTCATAACGAAATTCTCGTCGGCACCCGGCATGGCGAGGGACTGGTCGCCCCGCGCGATTTACGCACCCTCTCGGCCCGGTTTCCCGCCCCCTCCGACCAAAAACGCTGGAAAGAACTCCGCAATTTGAAATTGCGTTAACGGAAAAGACCGCATAGGGATACTCTTGTCCCGCGAGAAAAGGGATCGGATTCCGTTTGAACCGATCACCCCCGCACTTTACCCCGAACCCATGATATGACATGAGTGATACAGCTATTTTTATTGCCGCCACGGCGGAAGACTTGAAATCTAACAACGGCCTCCCCGCCGAGATTGCGGTTCTGCAAAACCAGATCAGCGACAGCGAACGCGTGGTGCACACCGAAATGCTGGCCGATGCGGCCATGCCCGAACGCTTTGTCAATACCCTCAGCCAAAGCGGCGCCCAGGTCACAGTTCTCCCGGCCACCCCGGACGGCGGGGCCGCACTGACCACGGGACTGACCGCGCGCCTGCACGAGTTCATCTGCTCCTTTCCCAACGTCAACCAGTTCCTCCTGGCCGGCATTCAGGTGGACCGTCTCGTCCTTGCCGCCGCCTATCTGCGGCGCGCCGGATTTCAGGTCATCCTGGCCGGCCCCGATCAGGGCGCGCTGGACCGTGTCGCCAATTGCGCCGACGACACCTTTGTCTGGGGAAAAGGCGGCGCGACCTCCGCCCGGCGCCCCGCCCGCACGCAAAACCGGGATGACAGCGCCGAAGCCCCCGATCCCTTTGAAGTTTTGGTGGAGGAAGTCACCAAAAGCCGCAGCCGGGGCAACCGGGTACTGCTCACCTCGCTGAAACAGCGGATGCGCAAACGGATCCGCCGCTTTGACGAAACCCGTCTGAAAGACAAAGACGGGCGCCCCATGCGCAAATTCAAAGACTTTGTCGTGGATGCCGCCAACCGGGGCCTTATCCAGTTGATCGAACGCGGCAACGCCAGCCACGTGCTCCTCCCGGGCGAGGACGCCAACACCGAGGATGACGAGGAAGAAGAAACCTCTGCAGACACCGGTCGCGGCAGAAAAAACAGCCGCGGGGACAGCGACGATGGCGCAGTCGACCCCCTTCTCGACGCGGTGGATATGATTGGCGAAGACTCCAGTGCCTCCGACGGAGAGGATGACGATTCCGACGACGATGCCCCGGATGAGCCCGAGGCCCCCGAAGAGCCGCTGACCGCCGAGGATATCGATCCTCTGGAAATCGACGAGGAAGCCAATCCGCCTCCGGTTGAATTTCTGGAGCTGCTCGAAACCATCCTGAAAACACCCCTCACGCTCGACGACCTTGTTGCGGCGCTGGTGAAAAAGCAGCAGGATGGAGATCTTTCCCTCAAGAAGCGTACCCTCCGAAACCATCTGCAGGCCGCATTTAACAACGAGCTTCTCGAAAACCCTGCCGACGAGAAACCGCTCAAATACAGCCTTGTGGATGACTGGCGGGATATTATTGATTACCTCTAATCCGAAATACCCCTGAAAAGAAAACGCTTTTCTCTTTTCAAAAAACACACAAACAGGCAGGATACGAACCGTATTCTGCCTTTTTCATGAAACGTCTCCGCGAACTGTTCAAACCTCCCCCCGCAGCCACCCAAACGCTGCCGGGCGTTGATGCCTACGAACTGCTCAGCAATTCGCTTCCCTTTGGCGTAAGCCTGATTGATCAGGATCTGAACCTCCTCCAAAGCAACGAACGGATGCAGGAATGGTTCCCGGGTGTGAACCAAGGCGAAAAACGAAAATGCTATGAGGTATTCAACGACCCTCCCCGCAAAACGCCCTGCCCGGAGTGCGGCAAGCACCGGGATTTTGAAGGAAAAAGAACCAGCACCTTTATCCGCAATGTCCGCACCAGCAAAGGCTTCAAAACCCTCCGACTGAAAAGCGTCCCCCTGAAAGACTCCGGAGGAGCCTTCCACGGTTTCCTTGAAATCGCCGAAGATATCACCGAGCAGAAGGCGCATGAGGAAACCCGGGAAAAACATCTGCGCTTTCTCGAGCTCATCAACAGAGTTTCCGCCGAAATCGTCAATATCCCCGACGGAGAATGGGACAGTCAACTCCACAGCATTCTGCGGCAGTTTGGAGAATTTTTCGAAGTCGACCGCTGTTGCCTCTTTCGCATCGATCCGGAAAAAAACCTCCTGACAAATACCCATGAGTGGTGCGCCCCCGGGATCAGTGCCCAAATCGAATTTCTGCAGGACGTGCCCGAGTCCGCGCTCCCCTGGTGGTTTAAGCAGTTAAAAGCCCTGGAGCCCATCCATTTTCCCGACATCCAGGCCATTCCCCCGGAGGCCGGCCTGGAAAAACAGGAACTCATTCGCCAGGAAATCCAGTCGCTCCTGTATTTTCCCATGCAGAATGAAGCCCGCAGTTGTATCGGCTGTATCGGTTTCGATTCCGTGCAATTTCCCCGGACCTGGCAAAGCGATCAAATTTCTATGCTGCAGGTTTTCACCACCCTCCTAACCGGTGCCCTGCTCCGCAAACAAAACCGGGACCATCTTCTGCATCGGGAACGCCAATACCGGCAGTTAGTCGACAACTCACTCAACGGGATCTTTTCGCTGGAGCTGATCTGTGATGTGGACGGTTCACCTGTGGATGTGCGGATTCTCAGCACCAACCCGGCCGGTGCCCGAATCCTGGAACATTCCTCCATCCAAGTGGAGGACAAACGGATGTCTGAAATCTTCCCAGACTTGACAGAACCCCCTGTTCTCAAACAATTCTCCCGCCTGATCCGCACCGGAGAAGGGGAAACATGCCATATCACCACCCGCGAACCCGTTAAACATTTCAACCTGACCGCCTACCCGCTCCACGGCCTCCGCTTTGCACTCGTCATCTCCGACGATACCGACCGCGAGGAGGCAGCTCTGGCACTCCTAACCAAAACAGAAGAACTGCACAGTTACTTTCAATCCAGCCTGGATATGCTTTGCATCCTTGCAAAAGACGGCCGCTTCGTTGAAGTCAATCCCGAATGGGGCAGCATCATGGGACACGATCCGGAGTCCCTGGCGGGCAGGCAAATTCTGGATTTTGTTCCGAAGCCGGA
>PXDP01000009.1 GCA_003565035.1 PVC group bacterium
CTGGGCGCCCATACCTCCCGCCGAGTTGGAGGCGGTGGACCTGATCGATTCCGGACATCCCAGCGCCGTGCGCGTGCGCCTGCGTCCCCCCTTGCCGAACCAGGCCGGTCCGCGCTTTTACCGCGTTCGCTACACCCTGCGCTTCCGGGACACCCCGCTGCTGATCCTGCAGCCGCCCCAGGACCTCACGCTCAAGGAAGGGGCTTCCGCCCATTTTACCGTGCAACTCAGCGGACGTGATTTTACTTTTGTGGAATGGCTCTTCAACGGCGAGCCCTTGCCCGGGGAGGAAAATACTTTTCTCACCCTGCCCGCCGTCACGCCGGCTGACGCGGGGTTCTACCAGTTCCGGGCCGGGAATCCGGGAACCGAGGTCCTCAGCGCCCCGGCCCTGCTGAATGTTATTCCCAACACTACGGCCGCGTACGTGGAGGACGTCGTTTTTCTCTCCCCCACAGCGGTCCGTCTCCGTTTTTCCGAGCCGGTCGCCGGGGGGACGGGCAGCGGCGGTTCCGAAAACACCTCCCATTACAGCTTTTCAGACGGGGTGTCGGTTCAGTCGGCGGAACGGCTTGCGGACGAACGGACCGTGGTTCTCACCGTGCAGGGCAGTGAACTGGACGCCTCCTACACGCTCACCGTGGCAGGCATTGCCAATCAAGCCGTGACCCCGGTGTTCAGTTATCCGCAACAATTGCTGCTGCGGCAAAACGCCATTGCCCACATCAATTTCCAACCGACCTCCCTGCCCGTGCCCAGCGGGTGGCTGGCCGACCATGGGGATCTTTTCGGGCCACGCGCCCAGGGGCTGCAGTACGGATGGTCCGCCCCGCCCGGAACCACCCGTGCCCGGAATCAGGACGTTTCGCCCGACATGCAGCACGACACGCTCATCCACGCCGGCCCCGCTGAATTTGCCGACGATCCCGACTGGTCCATCGCCTTGCCCAACGGCGTGTACCAGGTGCGGCTGGTCATGGGGGACGCACAATATTTCGACAATCAGTTCGACATCCGCGCCAATGGGACCCTGCTCGTCGCCGGCAACGTCAACCGGGACCTCCGCTGGCTGGAGGGCACACGTGAGGTGGAGGTGACGGACGGGACCCTGACCCTCAGCAAGGGTCCCGGTGCCCGCCGCAACAAACTTTGCTTTCTGGAAATCCGCCTTCCTTAAGCGGAGTATGCTCCGGCTGATTCAATGTTCCCGAAGTGCCGAGCCGCAGCTGCGTGTGGGTTTTCGGTTTGACTCAATTCCGGCCCATCAACGGCGGAAACGGAATAGCCTCCTCCCGGCCTGCAAAACTCAGTTGTCCCGCCTCCAGCACATAGGCGGCATCGCCAATGCGGATGTGGAGGATCTCACCCTTCTGCTCGGTTTCCATATCCGGAGCCTCACCCTCTCCAAGGGTCATGACCGCAAGATAGGTGTCGGTTCCTTCGACGGTGAGCAGATTCCGGGTCCGGAGCTGACATCTGGAATGAACGATATGGCGCAGATTCTGCAGACCGACCAGGCCGATCTCCAAATCCTGATCCGTCACAAACCGCGCCGTCAGCCGTTGCTCGCCGTGCTGAAGACGGAAGCCGTTTTCAAACAGATGGAGGTGTTCGGGTTGTTCAATTTCAACACGCTCAATGGGACTGGTCGTTCCGGGCGAATTGCCGCGCATCACGAGATCGATGCTCAGTGGCCAGCTCCAGAAGTGATCCTCCACGCCCTTGAGTTCATCGAGGAGAATGATCACGGCGGGCACGCCGGCGGTGCCGCTGTAGTCGGCAAGAATGGTGCGGACAACCGAGACGCTCCCCCCGTCATCGGCAAGCGCATCGGGATAGAGCAACCCGGTGTTGTCCCGTGCATCCCGGCGGCGTTCGACATCCTCCGACGTCGTCCGGTACGCCTTGGAGAGATCCATGCGCACCACGCCCGAGCCGTCGGCATAGGTGACCGCGTCGAGAACGCGTCCCCGCCCGCTTGTGAACTGGTCCGGATTCCCGGTTTGCACCACCGGATGTTCGTTCCGCGGTGCCATGGACCCCATGCTCACCACCTGGTCATGGGTCCAGTTGTGCCCCAGCCCGCGCAGCGCAAAAGATCCGGAGGTCTGACTGCCCCCGCGGTTGAACACCTGCTGGGCGGTCAGTTGCAAAACCACATCGCGTTCGTCCTTCGCGGCGTTGCGGAAAATGACGTCGCCGGTGACCGGATCGTACCAGCTTCGGGGCAAGGCCTCCGCCGGAGGTTGCGGCACCATGTCATTCGGTGCGTGCAAAAAGGCGTATACGGGAATACTGTTGTAGCTGGTGCCGGGATGGCCCGCGTCCACCAGCCGTTTGGACTGGGGCACGGCACCCGCCTCAAGCGGAGAGCCCGCCTGCTGCCAAAACCACCAGGCCATGGGTTGAAATTCAGGGGAGATGGTTGGAAAATGAGCGGCGAGCACGAGGCCCCGGTTGTCCCGCTCATCCTGAAATCCGATGGTTTGAAAATCCGCCCGGCCGAAGAAATCCTGATGAATCTCTCCGCCCTCTGCCGTCCAGGACCAGGCCATCAGTTTGCGGGGAAGCCAGTAGGCCATACCGTTGCGGTGCCCCAGCGGCTGACCGGTCACATTCCGGTAGACTGTAGACATCAGGCCCGGACCTTCCAGCGCGAGACTGTTCGTCGACCCCACCTGGCTCCCGGCGGCTCCGAAAGTGATCTCCTCATAACGGCGGAACCAGAACAGCGCATCGCGCAGCAGAGAGCTGGTCGCCGGGTCCACGCCGCCAAGCGCGTCCCAGTCGGCTTTCGCCTGCCGATAAAACACCCGGGCCTGCGCATAGCTTTCGTTTTTGTCGGCCTGAAGTTCCGCCACCTCCTCCTCACTCAGTTTCGTGAGAGTGGGACGCACAAAAACCCCGGCCCAGGGATTCGGCCGCCCCAGCGGCGCAGCCAGAACCAAGCCGTATTCCCCCGGCTCCAGGCGGAGCAGGGTCGAGTTGCCCACGCGTTCTCCGTTCAGGTACGGCACCACCCCGCCATGATTGCTGCGATAGTGGTAGGTGCCGGCTTCCGCCACCTGCCAGCGGGCGGCGAAAATATTCCAACTGTCGAAGGCGGTGCCGGAGGCCTGATTGACACAAATTACGTCGCGTCCCCCGGTGTAGCCACTGCGCACAATACCCCGGACCGCCGGATCGCGTTCGAGAATCCGCACCGCCTCTTCATCAAATTGAAGCACACCAAGGTCTCCCCCGGCTTCGCGGAAAGCATGAAACTGCTCCGAACTCAGCGGCCCGGAATACCAGATTCTGGCGGGAATTAAATCGGTTTCCTGCTCAACCAGAGGCACGTCGATGTCCGAGGTCCACGCTTTTGGTGCCAGGCGTTCCACTTCCGGTGCGGAGGGTGCGCTGGGGGCATTGCCTTCCACATCGGCAATGGCCAGCATGCCGATGACCCCGGAATATATCATGGAGGCGTTGTACGCATTCTCGGGATGCCACTGCACATATTCGGTCCATGAGCCCCGTTCACGGTGCATCCGGCGCGCAAGAGCCCGGATATAGTCCTGCACTTCAATCCGGAACGCCTCCGGCCAGGCATGATAACACAGGTCGTAGGTGAGGGCCACCTGCTCCAGACGGTATCCCCAGAAGCGGTGCCGGATCGATTTGCTCCCACTCTCCATATCGGCCATATGGACCTTCACCGCCTCTTTGGCGCGTTCGGCATATGCGGGATCATCCCGGAGCAGGTAGAGCATCCCCAGACCCACCGCCGATTCCTCAAAGCGGACCAGGGCCTCCCGGCCGAATTCGGTGTCCGCTTTCTCACGCAGAGCCGGCAAATCCGAAGCGTTCAGCAATAAACGCGGATGCTGCCCCCGCTCCGCCGCCGTAAAACCCGGCAGAAGATCGGAGGGCGGAAAATACACACCCCGGGCCACCCCGGCAACCTTCTCACCCAGAGATTTCCCCTTATATGTGCCGGTGAAATTTTCTCCGTCATCTGTTTCCCAGGTGATGTCCACCTCCACAAAGCCGCCGCGCACCCAGGCGTCCCCCTGCACATCCACCTGCATCCGGAAGGCATCCAGGCTGTCGGCCTCCGCAAAGGTGATCACCCCCCGGTGCGTGCCCCGGTTGTAGGACGGAGCCTGTCCGCCGCCCATAAACCAGTGATCTCCCAGCCGGTTGAATTCCATCATCAGTGCCCGCCCGGGCGTGTCCGGATTCTGAAACAGCAGGCCCTCGAGGGTCACCTGCAGCATACTGCCCGACTGGGGCAGCGGAAGCGGCTCCGCCCGCAGGAGACAGGGGATCCACACCAGCAAAATCATCAGCTTGTAAAACAGGGTCATACTCGACTCCAACAAAATATAGGATTGAAAAAAGGATAACAAAATCCGGACTAATGCGACGGAGAATATACTAGCAAAAAAAAGAGGCATCGGCTACACATTGGATTCAGACAACATCATGGAAACAGACAACTATCAGGAATATCCTTTTGGCGATTACGCCCCGCACGTACTGTCCGGGGCCGAAGCCCGACGGCAGAGCGGCCGACGGTCTCCCGGCTTGAACCGGCCCTCGGGCTGTTTTCCGTGGTACACCACGTACATGATTGACCAGGGGCCGTTCACGCTGAACGACCCGGAACGCGGGCGGATTCAGGGCGATGGCCCGGCGGTGATTTGTCTGCCGCCCCTCCCCCGGGCCAGCGTGAGGATTCCCTCCAGTACCCTGTTCAGTTGGCTGGAATGGGGGGCAGTCCGACTTCCGCTTTGTGCCCGGGAAACCGTAAATGCCTCCAGGAAATATCCTGACGGATACGCGCAGCCCCCGCCGGAAGAGGTCTGGGGCAGGCCCATGCCGCTGCTGCTCCCGGGGCACTGCACCCGGCCAACGGCGGGCATGATGGTGCGGGTCAACGCCTCCTGGTGGAAAGGCGCGGCGGAGCGGATGCTCGCCAATGCGGAGCTGGCACTCTGGATCGCCCAATGGCTCTTTCCGCCCCCGGCCGGGTCCAGCCCCCGTCCTCTGTCCGAGCTGTTTCCCAACGCCGGAGAAACGTTTCTGAACAACGTGCAGGTCCTGGAGAAAGGTCTGTCGTTGGGACTGGACATACAGGACTGGGCCTCCGCCCTGGACATCAGCCCCCGCACCCTGCAACGCCGTTGTCAAAAAGAAACCGGACAGACACCGCAGGAAATCCTCGACACTCTGAGGCTGCAAACTGCGGAGCATTTGCTCCGGAACACAAAAGAGCCCCTGCGCAACATCTGCCGACGCTGCGGGTTCGCCGGGGCCTCCGCCTTCAGCGCCTGGTTCGCCCAAAAAACCGGTGTCCCCCCCAGCCAATGGCGAACCAAACCCTAACGCAGATGTTGTCCGCACTCAAAAGATTTGCCCTCGGGGATTGCAAATGTTTCCGCAACCTTTATGCTCGAATCATGAGCATGCCCCATGATCTTTCTCCCCTTCTGAATTCCTGGCCGTTTGATCCGACTTCCGTGACCGCCCGTTTTGTGGACTGTGCGGAGGCGGGCACACAGGAGCTGCAACTCCGCCTGGATCTGGGCATTCTTCAAATGCGGCTCAACGGCAGGCCCGACGGCGCCCGGCCGCATAACCACGACACCGCCCTTGATTTTTACCGCCGTAAAATGGTCACCGACCGCCGCGCGGGTCCCAAACTTGACGGTGATGCCTGCGCCGAACTGCAGCAGGAATGCGTCCAGTTTTATTACCGCTACCTCGGACTGATGGTCCTCAAAGATTATGAGCGCGTCATCCGCGATACCCGCCACAGCCTGAAAATTTTTGATTTGGTTGAAAAATACGCGGAATCGGATGACCTGATCTGGGAGTTCATCCAGTTTAAGCCCTATGTCTACATGATGAATGCCCGCGCACAGGCCGAGCAGCTTTCCGCGCAGGGCCGCGTGGACGAGGCGGTGGACTGCATCCTGAAAGGTATGGCCGATATTCACGAATTTCTCGACGCCCTCGACGACGAGGAGGATGCCCCCTCCGACTGTGTGGAACTGGGCATGCTCGAAGAACTGATTCAGGACATCCGCGAGCGACGCACCGAGGACAATCCGGTCGTCCGCCTCAAGCAGAAACTTCAGTACGCCATCCATATGGAAAACTATGAAGAAGCCGCCCAGCTCCGGGACCGCATCCGCAAGATCGAAACCGAGCAGGCCGAAATCCCCGGCGAACCCTCCTGCTTATAACCTCCTGCTTATAACACGGGTAGCCTGAACAGATCCAGGTACCAGTTCAGCAGCCCTTCGCCGCCAAAAATCCAACTGACCGCCGCCACGGAAAGATACGGGCCGAAAGGGATTCGCCCCCCCAGCTCTTTGTTCCCGCATGCGATCAGGGTCACCCCGACGATTGAGCCCAACAGTGCGGCCACAAACACGATATACAGAATCGCGGGAGCACCCAGAAAAGCGCCCAGGGCCCCCATAAGCTTCACATCCCCGAATCCCATGGCATCTTTTTTGAAGAGCCAGGTTCCGATTTTGCCCACCGCCCACAAGCTGCCGAAGCCCGCCGCCGCACCCAGTGCCGAGGCCAGCAGACCCTGATGCCAGATCACTTCGCCGTGCAGTTCCGGCAGCAGGGCACTCAGGGGAATCCCGAGGATCATCCCCCCTTTGGTCACCCGGTCGGGAATCCACATTTCATCCAGATCCACACCGGAACCCAGCAGCAGACCGAAGCACATCAGCCAATAGGCCAGGGTGATCCAGGAGGGACCATAGCGCATCCAGACCGCCAGAAACAGGGTGGCGGTTAACGCCTCCACCAGCGCATAGCGAATCGAAAAACCGGCCCCGCAATGGCGGCATTTTCCCCGGAGAATAAACCAGCTCAGCACCGGAATGTTGTCATACCAGGCCACCGCTTTTTTGCAGGAAAAACAGTGGGACCCCGGAGCCACAACCGAAAGTTCCATGGGAATCCGGTAAATGCAGACATTCAGAAAGCTGCCCCAGCAGGCCGCAAAGCACCACACCACCACCAGAACCGGGAGCGATTGCCAAACTTCGGGCGGCATGTCACGGTACACGTCAAACATGGTCGTGCTTTCCGTACACCGCGTCCCGCAGGGCGGCCCGCATGGGTTCAACTGGCGGATGCACCCCGGTCCACAACTCAAAGGAGCGGACTCCCTGATGCAGCAGCATGCCCAGACCGTTCACCGCCTGTCCGCCGGCGGTCCGGACCGCGGCCATCATCGGGGTCTCTTCCAGAACGTAGGTCATATCCAGCATCCGGTGATGCGCCCCCAGATGCGCGGGGGTTAAGAGGGCCGGATCGCCGGCGTTCATGCCCAGTGAGGTCGAGTTCAGGATCACATTCACGCTCTGCACCGTATCGGGCGGCGGCGGCCAGGCGGATGCGGCCTCCACCAGCATCGCCGGATATTCCCGGGTCAATTCCGCCGCAAGGTCGCGGGCCCGCTCCGGTGTCCGGTTGGCCAGCACCAGCCGAACCGCCCCGCCCTCGGCAATTTCCCGTGCCGCCGCCCGGCCCGCCCCGCCACAGCCGATCAGCAGCACCGACTCATTTGCAAAGTCCAGGTCAAACGCCTCTTTCACCGCCATGCTCAGACCATAGCCGTCTGTGCTGTGACCCTCCAGCGACCCGTCCGCCCGAAAAACCACGGTATTGACCGAGGCCGAGCGCTGAGCACTCGGTGCGAGGTCCGCGATCCCTTTGTATGCCACCTCTTTATGCGGAATGGTTAAATTCACCCCGCCAAAGCCCATCGCCGCCATTGCGGGCAGGACCGCCATCAGGTTTTCGGGCAACACATCAAATGCGGCGTACACCGCGTCCATTCCCAGTGCCCGGAATGCGGCCTGATGCATCGGGGGACTCATCGTATGGGCCACCGGATGCCCCAGCACCGCGAAAATGCGGGTTTTTCCCGTAAGCGAAAGCCCCTCGGACGACAACAGGGTCATTTCCCCTCCTGATCGAGACCGCGCGTTTTCGGAAGAGTTATCCACAAGCTGCTGTTCATAAAGAAACTGTTATTCACAGAAACCGAGTAAATCCAATAAACGGCTGTGAACAACTTAAAAAATCCGCTCAGGAATAAAAATCACATCACCGGCTTTGACCACGATATCATCTTCATGATTCCCGCGGCGGCCGACATTGCGCAGGTTGACTGAATAACGCTCTACGGAACTGGTTTCGAGGTTGGGCCGGAAAACGGTAATTGAGGTCGTGTTTGCACTGGAGGATTCGCCTCCGGCGGCTTTGATGGCTCCGCTGACGGTCATGTTCTGCGTGGGCGGGACGGCCACCGGCCCGGGACGGGACACGTTGCCCATCAGTGTGACAAACCCCCAGGGGGAAAGATACGGATCGTCCGTGGACCCGATGAATTCGACAATTACGTGGGGTTCGCGGAAATATTCACTGTACAGATCCGCCAGCCTGTTTTCAATCTCCTCCAGGCTCATGTTGGCGACAGGCACATTCAAAATCAGCGGCAGAGCAATCCGGCCCGATTCATTAATCCGCTGTGGATTGGTGCGGATTTCCTCTTTGCCCTGCACCAAAACATTCACCACGACCTGCATGCCGGGAAGAATCATATTCCCGGCGCGCCCACGGACACCGTCTCCTTCCAGAGCCAATTGCAGAGCGGCGCGCTCCTCCGCACTCAGGGATGAGGTTGCGGATGGATCACTTCCGTCCAGACGGATCCGCTCCGGAACCGGCGCGGTGGCAGGGGCTGAAGCAGGCGGTGCGGGAAGTGCCGCAGGCTGTACCAGACGGAAACCGCTGGTATTTGCCGCCTCTTCTTCACTGTGAAGCGGAAGCAGTACAACCAAAAGGCATAGGGAAAAAATGCGGTAAAGTGCTGATTTCATGAAAGAGTCCTCTGAACGTTTAAATGCTTATGAAGTACACCGGGTCACTTGTCAAGGAGCGAGCACCTTTTCACCGGGTTAATTGATTATCGGTAACGAACACCGTCACATCTCCCAGGAACAGGGAATCCGGCAGACCCCTTCGAACCGGGCATCGCTCAGCACGGTGATGGAGAAGGCATGATCCAGCCGGTGATAATTCTCGCGGTGATCCGCGGAATGGAGCGAAAAGGAAAAGAGATAGTTGCCCGCCGCCACCGGCACGTTCCCCAGGGTCAGCACCAGTTCACCCTTTCCGTCAATTGCATCGATCGTGAAGCCTTCCACCTGGGTGTTGCTGCCAAAAATCAGCCGGGTATCCGCCCCGCAGAGCGAAAAGCCGAAAACCGGATTCTCAATCCGCTTCCGGGCGTGGTAGCGGAGGCGGCAGCGGACCGCGCCGCCGGAGGCGAAGGTATCTGTGACCCGGCCCTCGGCATCCTCGAAGACGACATCATCAATGCGCGCCTCGCCGGTGCCCCACTCCCGCTCGTGGCCCCGGGTCTGCCGGGCCCGCGAAAGCGCCCGGTAGCCGCCGATGGTTTCATGCGGATCGCCAATCCCCGCGACCTTGCCTTCGTCCAGAAACAGAATCCGGTCGCTGATGGACTGGATCGTCCCCAAATCATGCGAAATGATCAGCATGGTTTTGCCGAGGTTGCGGAAAGCCTCGATCTTGGCCAGGCACTTTTTCTGAAAGTTGTCATCCCCGACCGCCAGCACCTCGTCGATCAGAAGAATATCCGGGTCCACCTCCACCGACACCGCGAAGCCCAGGCGGACATACATGCCCGAGGAATAGTGTTTCACCGGCTGGTCAATAAAGTCGCCCATTCCCGCGAAGTCCACAATCGCGTCAAAACGGTCCCGCATCTGCCGGCGGCTCAGCCCCATGATCGCTCCGGCCAGATACACATTTTCGCGGCCGGTCAGGTCCGGATGAAATCCCGCGCCCAGCTCCAGCAGGGACGAAATCGTGCCCCGGGTGCGGATGGCGCCTTTGGTGGGGGTTTTTGTGCCCGCCAGCAAGGAAAGCAACGTGCTTTTCCCGGCCCCGTTCGCCCCCACAATGCCCAGGGTCTCACCCCGTCCCACCGAAAACGAAACATCCTTCAGGGCCCAGAAGGTGTTTTTTCCCGCGCCGCGGCGCTTGACCAAATCCACCACCGCCGATTTCACCGTGCGGGTTCCCGACCGGTGCAGGCGGAAGGCCTTGCTCATGTTGTCCACGACGATCACGCCGTTTTCAGGCTGCGGGGTACTCACAATTCATCTCCAAAACGGGGTTCAGACGCACGGAACACCAGCAGCCCCACCCCCAGCAGCAGCCAGCAAACCGCCAGCGAAACGCCCATCAGCTCCGGGGCCACCGGCTCGCTTCCCAGCAACGCCATGCGGTATCCCGTAAGCACCCCGCTCATCGGATTCATAAAAAACAGCCAGTGCACCCACTCCGGGAACGAATCCATCACCATATCGGGTTCATAAATGACCGGCGACATGAAAAACCAGGCCAGCATCACCACCGAGAGCACATGCTCCGTGTCCCGGAAAAAAACATTCACCGATCCGATCACCAGGGTCAGCCCCAGGCAGAGGGCGATCTGGGAAACAAAAACCGCCGGCAGCCATCCGAGCGCGCCGACCGCTCCGCCCTCCCACACCAGGTAGGCAATGAGCACCACAAACGACAGCACAAAATTCACCACATTGGCCCCCACCATCGACAAGGGCAGAATCACCCGCGGAAATGAGGCTTTGGTCACCAAATTGGCATTCCCCAGAATGCTCTGCAAAGAATCCCCCAGGCACATCGCCAGAAACTGCCAGACAATGATGCCGCTCACCAGCGTCGGCAAATGAATCGGCACCCGGATCAGCCCCAGAAACACACTGTAAATTAAAATCAGAAACAAAGGACCCAACAACGACCAGAACACCCCCAGGACCGAGCTTTTATATCGGATTTTGAGGTTGCGCTGGATGAGAATCCAGATGAGTTCACGCCGTTTCACCAGCTCATGGGGCCAAAAGTTCATAGGCGCATCTCCATGACAGTCCGGAGCCCCGATGTCAATTTCATCCTCCCTCAAACCCAGCCAAAGGCGAGCCCGTCCCGGAGGCATCCCAGGCCAGCGGAAACCCGCCCCGGGCTCCCTCAAAGTTCAAACACCAGTCCGAGGCCGATTCCGTGACGGTCCGGGACCGATAGGTGGATGAATCTGCCAGCTCAACCAGTCGCTTAAACGCATGATAGGCCGGGCGGGGTCGCCAGCCGGAGGCCGCACGGTCATCGATCAGCCCGAACCCGTGCGCGGCCAGGTTCCACCAGTACACCCGGTCCGCCATACCGCTGCACAGCGCCAGCAAAATGTAGCGCACCATGTAAGCAGCATAGGTCTCCTCATCCACACTCGGATCCTTGTGCCGCGGACCCGGGCTTTGATAGGGACTTCCCACGGGTGACCACACCCCGGTGCCCGACAGCGGCCAGTTCACTTCACTGACAATTACCCGCTCCTCACACCCGGGATGCACCCGCGCAATCGCCCGGGCCATGGCCAGCTTGCGCACCGTGTCGAAGCCCGCCTGTTCGTTTTCCGGCGCGCCGCGGCGGTCCACATACATGTGATGCGAGAAGACCGACCAGCCCATCCCCTCCGGCATCTGATCCAGAAACGGCAGCAGTCTCGGAAATTCAAAATCAATCCCCGCCGGCCCCCACAGCGGAATCTGGGGATACCGGTCCTGCCAGTTGGCGAACGGGGCCAGCAGTCCCTGGTACTCCTTTAAATTCCAGAGCCCCCACTTTACCCGGTTGACGGCATGTCCCACCTCAAAAGCCTCCACAAATCCACTCAGACTCCCCCCGGCGCGCGCCACAAAATCCGCCCATTTCTCAGGAAACCGCACCGCCCGCCGGTCCTGCACCAGGGCCACAGTCACCTTGTATCCCTCCGCCTGCAATTTCCGCACCGCCTCCACCGCATAGCGCTGCCGCGAAAGCGTTTCGTGATGATACAGCCTTACCAGCAACGGCAGCGGTCCCAGAGGGGAGAGCCATTTGCGTTCTTTCTCAAAGCGGTCCGGCTCCAGATTAATGCTCAGCCCCACCCGTCCCTTCAAGGAAACCGGCTGCGTCCAGGCCTCCTCCATCAGTGCCGCGCAGGCCCGGCGGACCGCCCGCCCATACCGCAGCGAAGCCCCCGCCATCTCCAGCGCATCCGCAGGACGATAGTATTTCCGTTTGTCCCGGCTTTTCAGTGCCGGAATCGCCTGCATGGAACGGTCATCCCAAATCCACACATCTTTATCCGACAGCCCCACGCGCCCGGAGTCATGCCCGCAGCCGCCCCCCGGACAACGCCGGGCCCGCTTCACCGCTTTCCTGAATGCATCGGACACCGGTTCAGGTTCGGTCATCATTTCCCACAGCACCCGCTCCATATCCGAAGGCAGCCGGATGGGCGCAAGGTCCCGCCCCCGGACCGCTTCGCTCAAAGAGGTCACAAACCGCCCCCGCTCCAAATTCAGCAGCCAGGCCCGGTCCCATCCTCCAGCGCCGTCCTCATGCAGCCAGAGGCTCCGCATATCCAGTCCCCCGTGCACAAACCCGGCCGCATGCATGGCGCGCAGCGTATCCGCAACCGCCCGCAGCAGCGCCATCATCCGGCGGCACAGCGGATCCTCATGCACCAGCCCCAGCCAGGCCGCCTCAAACGACACACATCCCCGCAAGACCTCCGAGACCCACACCGCCTCCGTGCCCATGCGCACCCAGCCCACCGGCCGCGGCACCGGCACCCCGGCCTCCGCAAGCCGCACCGCATTTTGAAAGGCCCGTTTTGCCTTCGAAGCCTCTTTAAACACTTTTCCGAACATCGGAAAACCATTGTCCGGCGTTTCCGAGCATCGGAAAACCCGCTGTCCCTCCCGATCATCCCATTCCAGGGCGGAACCGGTCTCCAACCGCAAAAGCCAGGCCCTCAGCGCCGGCGAATCCACTTCCCCGGCCACTTCGCCGGGAAATTCCCCCGCCTCAGAAATGCACACGACTGCTCTCCCGGGAAGGGGAACGCACCATATCCACCGCCACAATCAGCACCGCCAGAATCAGGGTCAACAGCCAGCCGTCATCAAATTTGGCACTGTGGCCAAACCAGGGATTGCGCGGAATGTCCGCAATGGAGGTCTGCCTGGAAATCACTTTGATCAGCCCCACCGCTGAAGCATGCAAACCAACCGCATACCAGATATCGCCCCGCCGCGCCACCAGGCGGCACAGCAGCAGCCCAAAGAGGAACATATTCAGCATCTTGAGGAAGCCGAACCCCTCATACCGCAATCCATCCAGGAACGAGGACTGAACCGCCGCAAAGACCCCCGCCTCAAAACTCTCCGGACGTGCTTTCAGAAAGTGGGCATAGGCAAAAATCAGGCTGGAAACCACCGCGCCCGCCCAGGCGCCCCAGCAGCGGGCCATGGAGCGGTAGAGCACCCCGCGGGTCAGCGTTTCCTCCAGAATTCCCACCCCGATCCCGGTGATCAAAAACCCGGAAAGTATACGGCCGATCCAGGAACCGAACGAAAACGTCTCCCAAACCCGGGCGCCCGAAATCATCGCCAGTGCAAAAATCCCGCCCATCGCAATCAGCCCCAATCCGAACCCCCGGTACGCATCCCGGCGCTGAGCCTCCGCCGAGCGGCGAGCATTGTCCCAGCCCAGATCCGACAGACCCTGCCAGCCGATTTGCTTCAGCATCCAGGGTCCCAGCAGCACGGCCACCACGGTTTGAATTCTGCGGGTGATCCGCGATCCGCCGTGATTTTCCACCAGAGAGGACACAAACCCCTCCTCCTGCGAAAGCCCGTAGCGCACCAACAGTGCCCCCAGCACCGCGCCGCCAACCAACGCCGCGAACACGTAGAACCCGAACCACCCTGCCGCGCGCACGGGGTCCTGCCGGTTTCTCCAGGATGCAGGTTGCATTAAAATACTCATAATCATCACTCCATGCCGTTTATTTAAGGGTTTTGCAATGCAAATGATTGATCTTACCCGCCGGAACCGCTAGCCTCTGCACTATGCGCAAACGCACCCTCATCGAGCTTCTTCTCCTTCTGCCTCTTCTTCTGGTCGGAATTCAGGTTTGGCAACGGACCCTCAACCGCCCGGCGGTCGCTGACGAACCGCCCGAAACCGAAGATGCCGCCCCCCACCGGGTGCAGGACCTCATGCGCAGAACCCCGTCCGCCTTCCCCGAACCGGAGGAAACCCCGCCCCCGCGCTCGGAATCCCCCCCGCCGCAGGCTGCTCCGCTTCCCGCATGGATCACCCTCCAGGTTCTCGAAGCCGACGGCACCATCCCCACCGATGCCGTGCTCGTCTTTTCACCCGACGAAACCCTCTACGAATCCGCACCCCTCGGCCAGCTCGTCCTCAGCGCCGATCCCGGCATCCTCACCCTGCAGGCCTCCGCCACCGACGGAGCCTCACTCCGCATCTCCGACCCCCAAACCCTCCGCCTCGAACCCGGAGAACGCCACACCCTCCAGATCCGCCTGCCCGCCCCCGAACCGCTTCAGGCCCTGCCGGGCTTTTCCCTCCTCCCCGGCGACACCTACGCGCTCATCACAGAGGTATCCCCCGGCAGCCCCGCCGAGGCCGCCGGCCTGCAGCCCGGCGATGCCGTCCTGGCCCTGGACGGAGTTCCCACCGCCAACCTGTCAGTCGCACAACTCGAAGACCTTCTCCTCGGCCCCGCGGAAACTCCGCTCCGCCTCAGCCTCATTCTTCAACACGACAACGGCGAATTCGAAGAGGTCGAAGCCCTCATCACCCGCGTCCCTCTCCCCTGATCCGCAACACGCAATGTCCCTTCACGATAAACTCTACCTCGTCATAACGATTTTCACCTTCGGCTTCTACCTGCTCGGCTGGCTGTCCGCCCTCCACACCATCATGACCGCCCGCACCTCCCAGGGCGCCATTGCCTGGGCCATCAGCCTGAGCACCTTCCCCTTCATCGCCCTGCCCCTCTACTGGATCTTCGGCCGCACCCGCTTCAACGGCTATGTGGACGCCCTCCGCACCCGCGATCAGCACACCAACCCCCTGATCAAAGAAACCCTCAACAAACTCCCCGACGCCCTGCCCGACACCCTCGACCGCACGCCGGACGAACTCGTCTTCGAACGCCTGGCCGCCCTCCCCTACACCCACCTCAATCAGCTCGATCTCCTCACCAGCGGCGCCGACACCTTCGCCGCCATCTTCGCCGCCATGCGCGAAGCCAAATCCTACATCCTCATCCAGTTCTATATTTTCCGGGACGACGAAATCGGCCGGGCCCTGCTTGGCGAAATCCGCGCCGCCCGCCAGCGGAACATCCGCGTCTACCTCCTCTACGATGAAATCGGCTGCGCCCGTCTGCCCGGAACCTATACCCAGGCCGTCCGCGAAACCGGCGCGGACATCAGCGGGTTCCGGACCACCCGCGGCCTGCGGAACCGCTTTCAGCTCAACTTCCGCAATCACCGCAAATCAGTCATTGTCGACGGACGCGTCGCCTTTGTCGGCGGCTACAACGTCGGCGACGAATACCTCGGCCGCAGCAAAAAATTCGGCCCCTGGCGCGATACCCACTGTCAGATCCTCGGCCCCGCCGTCCTCGCCGTGCAACTCGCCTTTGTCTCCGACTGGAACTGGGCCAACGGCGACTTCCCCCCCGGCCTCGACTGGACCCCGCGCCCCGCCCCCGAACGCGACGAAAAAGTCCTCGTCGTCCCCTCCGGTCCCGCCGATGAATTCGAAACCTGGAAGCTGCTCATGCTCCAGTGCATCCGCCAGGCCGACAAACGCTTCTGGCTCGTCAGCCCCTACTTCGTGCCCGACAGCGACATCATCAGCGCCCTCCAGCTCGCCGCCCTCCGCGGGGTCGAAATCCGCATCATGCTCCCCGAAAAACCCGACCACCTCATGGTCTGGCTGGCCTCCTTCACCTTTCTCGCCCAAATCAACCTGCCCAACCTGACCTTCTACCGGTACACCCCCGGCTTCCTCCACCAGAAAGTCCTGCTCGTGGACCGCGAACTCGCCGTCGTCGGCACCGCCAACGCGGACAACCGCTCCTTCCGGCTCAACTTCGAAATGTCCATCGTCAGCCAGTCCCCGCACTTCGTCCGGGAGATCGAAGACATGCTCGAAGAAGACTTCCGCCACTGCCGCATCAGCACCGCCGAAGAATACGCCCGCCGCGCCTTCCCCTTCCGCTTCGCCGCCCAGGTCAGCCGCCTTATGGCTCCCATCCTCTAAGTGAGCCCCCCAAATTCAGCCCCCACAGGAACCGGGCGTCTCCTTTTTTTCTGGCCAAAATCAGCCTATCGGTTATCTCAAGACCATGTTCCGCATTCGTGCCCTTCTGATTCTTCTGACACTGATCCTCTTCAGTCCGCCCGGTCTCCGTGCCCAGGGGCTGGACATTGAGAGCCGCTACAGCCCCCTCAACCGGCGCCGGTCACCGCGTGGCTCCACAGAATACATTATTCTGCACACCACCGAAGGCGGCGGGCGCGGCAGCCTGGAAAAACTGCGCCGCTTTGGCGAAGCGCATTACATGGTCGACACAAACGGAAAAGTCTACCGCATCATCGAACGCCACCGCATTGCCACCCACGCCGGACGCAGCATGTGGAACGGACGCACCAATCTGGATAATGTCTCCATCGGCATCGAAGTGGTCGGGTTTCACGACAAGCCCATGACCTCCGCGCAGATCCGGGCTCTCCGTGAACTGCTCCGGCAACTGAAAGCCATCTACCGGATTCCCGACAACCGGATCCTGCCCCATTCCATGGTCGCATACGGCACCCCCAACCGCTGGCACCGCGCTCCGCACCGGGGCCGGAAACGCTGCGGCATGCTCATGGCCCGCGAGGATGTCCGCAGCCAAATTGGCCTGCATGACAAACCCCGCTTTGACCCCGATGTCCGCGCCGGGCGTCTTGTCGTGGCCGATGATTACCTCGAACGCACACTCTTCGGCCCCTCCGCCCCGGCCGCCGCCGGAGCGCCCGCCGCACCGGCCGCCGACAACGTCATCGCCCGCAACCGCAGCGCCTGGGACATTGCCCGCGAACAGTACAACGCCCCCACCACCGTCTACGAATTTCCCGACGGACGCGTCCAGCGCGGCAATGAAATCACCAACTGGAACATCATGCCGCCCGGAACAATCGTCCGTGTCGGTGCCGGTGCCACCGTTGAGCAGCAAAGCGAATCCGAACGGGTCATCCTCCTTGGCCGCGACACGCCCTCCGCCCGGGAATTTGCCGGCCCGGCGGCGCTGGACGAAAAGACCGTTTATTTTCTGCCCACCGGCGAGGTTGTCCGCGGCAGCGAACTCACCGAAGCTCAGCTCGACTCCCTCGTGGAAGGCACCGGCATGCTCGTCGGATATGTCTCCGGCGGCATCATCAGCGCCCGCCGCCGTGCCTTTGACATCGTCGGTCCCCGCTGGAACCTCGCCACCACCTTCTACCGCCTCCCCGACGGCACCGTGCGCAGCGGCGAACAAATCAACGAACGCAACATCCCCCTCGGCACCGAAGTTTTCTTCCAACCCTGAGCACGCCCCCCTCCCCTCATGAACGTCCATACCCATGCACTCGAAAACGGCTGGATTGCCAGAGTTGGAAAGAGCGACACCGACAACGACCTGCTGACGTTTAAAGACTCCTTTCCCCGGGACTACTGGCTGCACGTCAAAGGCTGTCCCGGCTCCCACGTCGTCCTGCACCACGACAGCGAAGACGAAGCCCCCAAGCCCGTCCTCCTCGCCGCCGCCCGCCTGGCCGCCAAACACAGCAAAGCCAAAAACGCCCCCAAAGCCGCCGTCACCCTCGCCCGCATCGCCGACCTCCAGAAACCCCGCCGCGCCCCCGCCGGTCAGGTCATCGTCCGCAAATCCACCACGCTGAACATCCGGGTACAGCATGAAGGCGAATGAGGGGATGGCGTAAGGACGGCGGGCGCAAAGTCATCACCCCCCTCCGGCAGCGGAGGGGTGGTGGGTGGGGTGATGGGTGGGATGGCGGCGGGCGCAGAGTCATCACCCCCCTCCGGCAAGCGGAGGGGTGGTGCAAACCCAACGCACCGCCTGACGGATACCTGGACTCGCCTCATCGGCCGCCACCGGGC
>PXDP01000415.1 GCA_003565035.1 PVC group bacterium
GATTTTCACGAAAACGACCTCGATCTCGTCGAGCCTCTCCGCGCCATGCGCTTTGTGCACTTCACCGCCTGGTGCGCCCTGCAGCAGGCCGACGGCGGCCCGAACCGCCTCGCCGCCCACTACGGCTCCGAAGCCTGGTGGCAGAGCGAACTCTCCGCCCTCCGGGATCAGCGGACCCGCATCCGGGAAACCCTCGGAATCTGATTTACATGCCCGCACCCTACCGCAAACGCGCACGGATTTACAGCGAAAATCAGCTCTTTAGACTCCCGGAGCCTCTAAAAAGAAATCCGCTCCCTTTTCCGCTTTTCACATTCCGTTCTGTTCCATAGGGTTCATCATATGGACACACCCGAATTCCGAAGTAAAATCCGCCAGCTTGTCGAAGCCGACCCCCGTTATCACGAGGAAGCCTACCGTTTTGTGCGTGAGGGCCTGGATTATACCGTCAAAGAACTCAAAAAAGCCCCCGAGGGCCGCATTCACCATGTTCGCGGTCACGAACTCCTGCAGGGCATCCGATGCTATGCCATCGACCAGTTTGGCCCGGTCAGCCTCGCAGTTCTGCGCAAATGGGGCATCAGCCGCTGCGAGGACTTCGGCGAAATCGTTTTCAACATGGTCGAAATCGGACTCCTCGGCAAAACCGATCAGGACGACCGCGCCGACTTCTCCGGGGTCTATACCTTTGAAGAAGCCTTCGTAACCCCCTTCCTCCCCCGGAGTGCCGCATGACGCAGACCCTGCTCGAGCGCGCCCGCGCCTATCTGCAGACCGACATCGAACAGCTCACCCGTGTCGCCGGCACCCTCGATCCCGCCCTGGCCGATGCCGTCCCGCTGCTCACCGACTGTATCCGCAATCAGCGCAAAATCATCATCGCCGGCATAGGGAAAAGCTACCATGTCGGCGCCAAGGCCTCCGCCACCTTCACCAGCACCGGTTCCCCCGCCGTGCTGCTGCATCCCGCCGAAGCGCCCCACGGTGATCTCGGCATTCTCTGCGACGGAGATGTCGCCATCCTCCTCAGCTACAGCGGCGAAAGCCGCGAAGTCGTGCAGCTCGTCCCCTTCATCCGCCGCGCCAACGTCAAAATTATCGCCATCACCGGTTCGACGGACAACCGCCTCGCCCGCCTGGCCGACGTCCCCGTCTGCGTCAACATCGAACGCGAAGCCTGCCCCTTCAATATGGCCCCCACCACCAGTGCCTTGGTCACGCTCGCCGTCTGCGACACCCTGGCCATGCTGGTCCAGGAGGAACTCGGGTTCACCCGCGAAGCGTACAGCCGCCTGCACCCCGGCGGGGCGATTGGGGAAACCCTCCGGCTCCGCATCCGTGACATCATGCGGACCGGCGAGCGGCTCCCCCTCTGCAACACCACCGACAGCGTGCAAACCGCAGTCCTCACCATGACCCGCTGTAAATCCGGAGCCGTGGGCATCATCACCCCCGATCAGCGCCTCGCCGGAATCTATACCGACGGCGACCTGCGCCGCACCCTCACCCGGACCACACTTCTGGAAAGCTGTCTCCTCGAATCCGTCATGATCCGCAATCCGGTCGTCATCTCCCCCGATGCCGAAATCCGGGATGCCCTCAACCTCTTTTCCGCCAAAAATATCGACGACCTCCTCGTGATTGATCCAGACGGCATCCCCGTCGGCATGGTGGACCTGCAGGATCTCCCCAAATTGAAACTCCTGAATGAAAGTTAAGTTTTGCGCCTGATCTCTATTTTTATCTTCTGTCTCTTTTCGTTTCCGCTCCTGGCCGACACCTCCCTTTCCTCCCGCGATGCCATCGTGTTGGGCATTGTCGAAGGCCTCACGGAATACATCCCCGTCAGCAGCACCGGCCACCTGATTCTCACCAGTCAGGCCCTGGGACTGGGCGAGGAGCCGGAAGTCCGCTCCGCCATCAACACCTATCTGGTCGTCATTCAGGTCGGTGCCATCATGGCCGTCATCACCATCTACGGCAAATACCTCTGGATGATGCTTCTCGGCCTGTTCGACAAATCCCATGCCGGGCGGCATCTCCTGATCTCCGTCATTATCGCCTTCATTCCCGCCGCCGTGGTCGGCCTGCTGCTTGAATCCTGGATCGATAAATATCTCTTCGGGCTCTGGCCGGTCGTTTTTGCCTGGCTTATGGGGGGAATCGCGCTGATTGTCTGGGGCAGAAAACCAGACCCCGACACCGAGATGGAGGGTCTGCTCATGAAAGACATCACCCCGAAAAAAGCCCTCATCATCGGCGGGCTTCAGGTAATCGCCATGTGGCCCGGCACCAGTCGCAGCCTGGTCACGATTCTCGGCGGCCGTCTTGCCGGACTGAGCCTCAAAGAATCCGTGACCTTCAGCTTCCTGCTCGGCATGCTCACCCTCACCGCTGCCACCGTCTATAAACTGCTCGGACAGGGCCAGGAAATGATCGAGGTTCTCGGGGTGCAGAATCTCGTTCTAGGCACCTTTGTCGCCTGGATTTCCGCTTGGATCGCCGTCAAAAGCATGGTCGCCTATCTCAAAAAGCACGGCCTGGGCCTTTTCGGATTTTACCGCGTCGCGCTCGCCGTTGTCACCACCGTGCTGCTCCTCCAGGGCATTGTCACCCCCTGAGGCCAACTGATTATGTGGACCATCCTTGAAATCGTCCTGCCTGTATTCGTCCTGATGATCCTCGGGATCGCCCTGCGCAAAGGCGGCCTGCTGGATGTGCCCATGGAGAAGGCCCTCAACACCCTCTGCTACTGGGTGCTGCTCCCCGTCTTTCTCACCTGGAACACCGCCATCGCCCCCCCGCTCGATGTCTCCGCCCTCCGCGGAGTCACCGCGATGCTCGCAGTCGTTTTCCTCCTCCTGTTCCTCGGCCTCGCGTTCACCCCGCTGCTGCGCCTGCCGCCCCGCTCCCGCGGCACCTTTCTGCAGGCCTGCTTCCGCTCCAACAATGCCTATGTCGGCATCCCCATCATCACCTTCGCCCTCGGCGAAACCCAGCCCGACCTTCTCGCCAAAGGCCTCGGTCTCGCCGCCGTAATCCTCACCCCCTCCGTGCTCCTCTACAATTTTCTCGGCGTGCTTGTCCTCGAATGGGACCGCCGCCACGGCTCCGAACAACATCCCTTCCAAACCTGGCTGCGCGGCACGTTTAAAAACCCGCTGGTCGTCGGCTGCCTGCTGGGACTGCTCTGGAACCTCCTGCCCCTACCCACGCCCGCCCTGCTCGGACGCATCGTCACCCCGCTGGGCACCGCCGCCTTCCCCCTCGCGCTTCTCGCCATCGGTGCCCGCATCGCCTCCCTCCCCTGGCACCACTTCGGCAAAAACGTTCTCGCCCTCGCGCTCATCAAAAACGCAGCCCCAATCCCCATCGCCTTCTGGATCTGCCGGGTCCTGCAGGTGGACGACCTCAGCATGCTCATCGTCCTCGTCATGAGCGCCTGCCCCACCGCTGTCGCCTCCTACGTCCTCGTCGATCAGCTCGACGGCGACCGCGATCTCGGTGCCGCCGCCATCGCCACCACCACCGCCCTCTCTGTCTTCAGCCTCGTCGCCGCCCTCTGGGCCGCAACCTTATACTGAAGCCCGGTGCAGGCGGATAGCCGCCGCAACCACCGGCTGCGCCCACTCGGGAACCCGGGTCAGATCCGACGGAGCCGTGATCTTCCGCGCTTTCATTTCCAGAACCAGTTCCGGACGCGGCGGCTGTCCCCGGGCCGGATCGCCCTCCGCTGAATTATCATACACCCGGAGATGATGGAGAACCGGCAGCAGCCGAATGAGATTTTCCCGGCTTCCTTTCCAACGCTCCCGGATTTTGTCTTCGGGGATGTCATGACCGCCCCGGGCCACCCGCGCCCGGACCCGCTTCAGATGCAGTTCGGGACTTTCCAGACCGCAAAACCACATATTCAGCAGATGCCCCGACAGCGCCGCCTGGTGCAGCAGCGCCGGGATCGTCCGCCCCCCCAGGGTGGTTTCAAAGCGATAGTCTTTCCCCTCGCGAATCGCCTGTTCCAACAATTCCCGGCCAATCTGCCAGGCATGACCATTGGCCAAACCCGGCGAAATATCCGCATGAAGGGTCCGAATTTTCGCGGCGATTGTGTCGGGGTTGAAGACTTTCGATTCTTTTGAGCAAAAAATCCCTTCACCAATACTCGATTTCCCCGCGCCATTCACACCCGCCCATACATAAATCTTCGGAGCATCAGTATGCATGACGGTCATGTTCGTCCTGTTTTGAGTGAGCTGCAGCAACGGCAGCCAGGCTCAGTTCCTCCGGTGTGGCATGAAAGGCCCGCTCGGCCCCCTCTTTTTGCACCGGATCCTGCATGTCTTCGAGCATGCCCTGATACTCCCTGCGCAAATCCGCCAGCAACGGATCCTCTTCACCGAACCATTGCTTGTAAAGATCATACGTCA
>PXDP01000078.1 GCA_003565035.1 PVC group bacterium
TTCATACACACCTCAACCCGAAATCCAGGTCATCATGAATACCGAACTCGAACCCTTGCAAACACTCTTGAACGAGGCCCGCCGCGAAATCGGCAAGGTCGTCCTGGGACAGACCGGGGTGATCGACCAGTGCCTCACCGTGATTTTCTCCTGACAGCACGCCCTCCTCGAAGGCGTCCCCGGGGTCGGCAAAACCCTCCTTGTCAACACCCTCGCCAAAGTGCTCGGCTGCGACTTCCAGCGCATCCAGATGACCCCCGATCTGATGCCCGCGGACATCATCGGCACCAACGTCTTCAACATGAAAGAGCACGAATTCACCCTCGTCAAAGGCCCCGTATTCACCTCCTTCCTGCTCGCCGACGAAATCAACCGCGCCCCCGCCAAAACCCAGTCCGCCCTCCTCCAGTCCATGCAGGAGCGCTCGGTGGCCATCGACCGGGAAAACTTCAAACTTGACCCCGCCTTCACCGTCTTCGCCACCCAGAATCCGGTGGAGCACGAAGGCACCTACCCGCTGCCGGAAGCCCAGAAAGACCGCTTCATGCTCAAAATCAGCGTCACCTATCCCGACGAGGAAACCGAGACCGATCTGGCCGGACGCTTCCTGAGCGGCCACAGCCCCGAGTCGGTGCTCAACGCCGACGACCTGCGCGCCGTCCTGCAACAGGGCGAACTCCTCAACGCGCGGGAGGCCCTCCGCGGCATTGCCGTGCAGCCCGAGCTGGTCCGCTACGCCGCCCAGGTCATCCGCGCCACCCGCGATCACGAACACATCCTCGTGGGCGCCAGCCCCCGCGCCACCGTGGCCCTGCTGCTCGGCGCCCGCGTCTATGCGGTCCTCGACGGCCGCGATTTTGTCATCCCCGACGACATCAAAACCCTGGTCCCCGCCGTCCTCGACCACCGGCTCATCCTCCGCCCCGAATTCGAAATTGAAGGCCTGACCGTCACCGAAGTGATTCAGGAACTCCTCCGCAATGTCTCCGTCCCCCGCTGACACCCGCCCCCCGGTTCCCTCCGGACGGCTGATCGCCTTGAGCCTCGGGCTGCTGCCCGCGGCTCTGCTTGCGGCCGTCCATCCGGCCGGTATGCCGCTGCTCATCCTCCTGCTCGCGGCTCTGGCCCTGGCCGCACTCCTCGACCGGCTCCTCCCCGTTCCCGCCCTCACACAGGCCCGGATCAGCGGACCCGGCGAAGTCCGCCAGGCCAATCATCAGACCGGCCATGTGACCCTGCGGACCGTCTTTCCCTCCCCGCCGCGCGGGCCGGTGACCCTCGGTCTCGCTTTTCCCCCGCAGCTCGGCGCGGAAACCGAATTCGTCAGCGGCCTGCCCCGGGGCGATCCGCCGGAACTGCGGAGCGTTTTCGCTTTCACCCCATCCGAACGCGGAGAATACCCCGTGCGCGAAGCCGCGCTGGAAGTCTCCAGCCGCCTCGGACTCTGGCACCTCCGGCGGCGGATACCCGTAAACCTCATCTTCCATGTGTACCCCGACCTGCGCCGCGAACGGCGGGTCATGGCCAACCTCTTCCTCAACCGCGGACAGAGCGGACTGCGTCTCCAGCGGCTCACCGGACAGGGCCGCGACTACGATCAGATCCGCGAATACCGCCCCGGCGACACCCCCGCCGACATTCACTGGAAAGCCTCCGCCAAACGTTCCGAACTGGTCACCAAAACCTATCAAATCGAACGCACCCAGGAAGTCTATCTCGTCATCGACCACTCCCGCCTCTCCGCCCGCCCGCATCCCGGCGGCGAAGGCTGGCCCGATGAACCCGTGCTCGAACGCTACGTCGCCGCCGCCAACCTCCTCGCCATGGCCGCAGTCCGCGAAGGCGACCTCTTCGGCCTCATGACCTTTGCCCGCATGACCGACACCTTTGTCCGCGCCGGCAGCGGCACCGCCCACCTGCGCACCGTCCAGAACAGCCTCTTCCGCCTCAAACCCGAACCCGTCTACCCCGACATCGACGAATGGGTCCGCTTCACCCGCGTGCATGTCCGCCGCCGCTCCCTCATCCTTCTCCTCACCGACCTCTCCGACGCCACCACCTTCGACCTCCTCGAAAAACGCGTCCAGCTCCTCTCCCGCTCCCACCTCGTCGTCGTCGCCATGATCCCCCTCCCAGGTGTCCGCCCCCTCTTCGTCGGCCGCGAAAGCGCCGACGACCCCTGGACCGCCCTGGGCGGACATCTCATGTGGCGCGACCTCCAGGGCTTCCGCACCCGCCTCCGCGCCCTCAACGTCCCGCTCCTCTTTCCCGAAGCCGAAACCCTCGCCCTCGACGTCATCAACCAATACCTCGCCATCAAACAAAGCCAACGCCTGTGATTGCCAGTCTCCAACGCTTTATCCTGCAACGCCGCCCGCTCTGGGAGGAATACGAGGCCCTGCTCAAGCGGCTCGAAGACGATGTCTCCCTCAAGCTCGACCTCGACGGCATCCAGCGCCTGCGCTTCCTCCACGAAAGCGTCGCCGGCGACCTCATGCGCGTCCGCACCTTCACCGTGGACCCCGACACCACCGCCTACCTCGAATCCCTCCTCGCCCGCGGCTTCGGCTTTATCCATGACAACCGCGGCGTCCGCCTGCGCTTCCCGGTGCGCAAAGCCCTCATCCTCTTTGCCCAAACCGTGCGACAGCACACCCGCGCCCTCGGACTCGTCGTCACCGCCCTCATGCTCGGAGTCCTTCTCGGCGGATTTCTCGTGGCCTTCGAACCCAACCTCAAAGAAATCATTCTCCCCTTCGCGCATCTGCTCGGCGACCCCGCCGAGCGGGTTGCCCTCGAAGAATCCACCAACCCCGACGTCTCCGAGGCCCACACGCGCTTCGCGGCCCAGCTCATGGCCAACAACATCCGCGTTTCCATCCTCGTCCTCGTCCTCGGCATTTTCTACGGCGTCCTCACCCTCGTGGTCGTCTTCTACAACGGCGTCATCCTCGGGGCCGTCATTGTCGATTACCTGCTGGCAGGGCAGGGGGTATTCCTCACCGCCTGGCTCCTCCCCCACGGCAGCGTGGAAATCCCCGCAATCCTCTTCTCCGCCCAGGCCGGTCTGCTCATCGCCCGCGCAGTCATGGTGCCTCAGGGACGACTCTCCGCCGCCGCCCGCCTGCGCCGGGTGCGGCAGCCCGTCTGCATCCTCCTCGGCGGCGTCATCGTGCTGCTCATCTGGGCCGGCCTGGTGGAATCCTTCTTCTCCCAGTACCACGCCCCCATCCTCCCATATCCCGCCAAAATCGCCTTCGGGGTGCTGCAAACCGCCGGACTCATCGCGTATCTCATGCTCGCAGGCACCCGCGGGGAGACCGCCGAATGAACACCGCCTCCCACCGCATGGACATCACCACCGCCGACGCCGTCAGCTTTTCTGTCTGCCTCGCCACCCCCGTCGCCCGCGCCCTGGCCCTGGGCGTGGACATCCTCGTGATCCTTGGCATCCAAAGCATCCTCCAGGGCCTCTTTCACATACTCGTGCTCTTCGACGAAGACCTCTTCGCCGGCCTGCTCATGATCCTCTTCTTTGTCCTCAACTTCGCCTATTTCATCTTCACCGAATGGCGCTACTCCGGACAAACCTTCGGCAAACGCGTTCTCGGCCTGCGGGTGATCGACTCCCGGGCGCGCCGCCTCACCGCCTCCCAGATCATCGTCCGAAACCTCTTCCGCGTCCTCGACATGTTCCCCCTCTTCTACGCCGTCGGCGGACTCTGCTCCCTCCTGCATCCCAAATTCCAGCGCCTCGGCGACCTCGCCGCCGGCACCCTCGTCATCCGACTCCCCCGCAGCGAAATGCGCCTCAGCACCGATCGCCGGGACCGCAAATACAACTCCTTCCGCAGCCACCCGCAGATTGAAGGCCGCCTCCGCCGCGAAACCACCCCCGAAGAAGTTGCCCTCCTCGTCGAAGCCCTCACCCGCCGCGACACCCTCGACCCCGCCGCCCGTATCAACACCTACCGCGAACTCCGCGCCTACTTCGAACAAAAAATCCGTTTCCCCGCCCCCCTCCGCGACGACCTCGCCGACGAACCCTTTCTCCGCAACCTCCTCGACACCCTCACCCGCAACCAGCGGGAGTTGTAAGCCTTTTCCGATCATCGGAAAACGATCACCCCCTCTTTCCGATCATCGGAAAACCGGACCTTAACTTTTCCGATCATCGGAAAATCAGCCCTCAAGATCCACCGTCATATCCAGTGGACTCTGCCGATGTTTCAAGGTCCGGCTCGGAACCGTCTGAGTATAGATCATGGTGGTTTTCACGTCAGAATGCCCCATCATTTCCTGAATCGTCCGGATATCATAATTGGCCAAAAGCAGATGACTGGCAAACGAATGACGCAGCGTGTGGGCTCCCACACGTTTTGATTTTATGGGAAAGATTCAGTTGCTCCACCCGAAGCCGCAA
>PXDP01000396.1 GCA_003565035.1 PVC group bacterium
AACGAATCCTGACGGATGGCGGACGGATAGCGCTGCGCAACCCAGCCGTTTTCATGCCGGGACCAGTCAAACAGCTCCAGCGAGCGGCGGGTCAGTGCATCATCGCGGGTCAGACAATAAAACGACAGTTCCGCCGTGTTGTCCCCCACATACGACAACTGTTCGTAGTAAGGACAATCGACCCACTGCTCATGGGCGCAGTGCTCCAGTCCGGCGACCAGCAGCGGCCACATCTCATTCAGTTCAGGACGGTCGCAGGAAAATTCGCCCTCCGCCCTGAACGGAAATCCCGTGCGCCGCACCAAAAAAGCCTCCAGCCGCAACGGCTCCGCCGCCGTGCGCAGGATCAGCCGCAGATACCGCCCTGAACGCCACCAGAACGCGGGCAAATCCCTGTTGTTTTCCCCGCTCGGCCGCCAACGGTCTCCGAATCCGTGAAACACTTTGCCCTCCACCCTGTCCCGCTGCCCCTTGAAAGTCTCCGGCTGCACCGCCCGCCCAGAGACGGCCTCGAACAGACTTTCCGCCCATTCCAGCGAAAGCTCCGCCCCGAGCCCCCCGGAAACCCTCAGCTCCGGATATCCGCACACATAGGTCTCCAAATCGATCAGGCATTCAATTTCCCGCTCCGGTGGCAGAACAAAGGCCCCGGAATTGCCACGCAGGAAAGCCTGAACTTCCGCCATTGACGGATCTCCCGGGTCTGAAAGCATCCACGGTGCCTCCCGCACCGGCACCCGAAGCGCCCGCACTGTACAGGGTTGAAAACGTTCCGACCGCTGTTCCGGCAGCCGGCTCGGATGCATCCGCCACCCACGCGGGCGTGCGCCATAGCGTTCATGTTCCTCCGGCGGACGGAGGACAGCCATTGGAACCGCACGGCTCTGGCGGTCCCAGGCGGTCATATCGATGTCAAACGAAGGCCCCACCACATGGAATCCGCACAGGTCAGGTTTCACACAGGACACCGCTTCTGAAACATCCTCGGCCGACCAGTCCGCCTTTCCGGTGGTCAGCAGCGCATCCAGCAGGCCTTCGCCCTTGAGCACAAACCCCGGACGATGAGTGCACTGGGCCAGAGGCGCAAGCCCTTCCGGCAGCCACCAAAGCCGCAGCTCCAGTTCAAGCGGCTCCCCCTCTGACTCCAGCTCATATCCGGCCACCGACCAGTGGTTCAGATCCGAACGGTCCGGCCCCAGGGCGCAGAACTTCCCGTTGATCCAAAGTTGATACCGCTGATCTGCAGACAGATAAAAACGGTGTTTGCCTCCGGGCAGCTCAAGCCGGCGTTTCAGGCGTAAAAAAAGAGACCTCGCCGTGTCCACCTTCTCCGGACCGATCCACGCCGCCCGCTCAATCGGCAGATCCGCGCTCATGCCCGCCCAGAGAGGATGCCGGTCGAGGCTGTCTGTATAAAACCGCTTTAAAATCATGCGGCTATCTTAAACTGGGGCATCCCATGAATCAACGTCCCTGCGCTCCCGCCCTGAAAATCTGATATGATTAAGAAATCCGGAGATCGCGGCCACCGCTTCTCTTTGCAAAAAAAGGGGATGCAGATCACCCTACCCTTCTCCGGCAGCAACGCCCTCCAGACCCTCCGGATTCAAAACGCCATCGACACCTGTGCCGCCGCCGGCGGAGGCACGGTCGTCCTCGAACCGGGCCTTCACCGCACCGGCACGCTTCACCTGCGCTCCAACATCACCCTGCATCTTGAGGCCGGTGCGGTCCTGCAGGGCTCCGAAGATCTGGCAGACTATCCGCCCCTGGCGTTTCAGCACAACGAATTTCCGGTCACCCGCGCCCTGCTCTGGGCCATGGGCGAACAGAATATCGCCCTGACCGGCTTCGGCCGCATCGATTTCCGTGGCTCCTCCTTTATGCAACTGGACACGCCCGACACCCGGGGGCCGGGCGGGGATGATCTTTCCCGTTTGCCGGAGGTGCTGCGACGGGAGGCGGTGGTCGTGGCAAACGAACGCCCCACCCAGCCGGTCTTTCTGCACGAATGCGGGCGGGTGCGCATCGAAAACATCGAGCTGGTGGATGCCCCCTGCTGGACAATCACCCTGAGCTGCTGCAACGACGCGCAGGTCCGCGGCATCTCCGTGCGCAATTCACTGGTGGTCCCCAACTGCGACGGCGTCAACATCAGCGCCAGCCGCAACGTGACCGTGACCGGATGCAATTTCCACTGCGCCGATGATTGTGTCGCCGTGGTGGGGATCACCCGCTGGGAACAGGTGTGCGAAAACATCCTCATTTCCGACTGCACCATGGTGTCGCGCTCCTGCGCGGTGCGCGTCGGACATCTGGCCAGCCGGGTGCGCAACGTGCAGATCCACCATCTCATCCTCTCCGAAGGCAACCGCGGCATCGGCATTTTCGCCGGCGACGGCGGCAGCGTGGAAAACATCCAGGCCGACCACCTGATCCTCAAGACGCATCTCTACGCCGGTTTCTGGTGGGGCAAAGGCGAACCGCTGATTCTCTCCGCCGCCGACAGCAGCGGCACTATCCGCAATGTGCGCGTCTCGCAGGTGCAGGCGCAGAGCGAAGGGTCCATTGTCATCGCCGGGAAGGAGGACAACGTCACCGGCATTGTGCTGGAAGACTGGGATCTGACCCTTGTGCCCTGCGAAACGCGGCGGCATCTCGGCAACTGGATCGACCTGCAGCCCGCCGAATGCCGTCCCCTGAAGGCCAACCGCTTCCCCTGGCTCTACCGGGAAGGCGTGGAGGATATCACCCTGCGGGAGGTTCAGGTTCATCCCGGGGCCGCCGAGA
Organism: PVC group bacterium; assembly: GCA_003565035.1. Classification (GTDB taxonomy): domain Bacteria; phylum Verrucomicrobiota; class Kiritimatiellia; order SS1-B-03-39; family UBA6053; genus PXAS01. The sequence continues at coordinate 2,791 of PXDP01000396.1, forward strand.
CGGCGGGGTATGAAATTTCACCTCTCTGAAAGTATCCGCGGCAAGTGTCCGACGAGGTAGTGGGGAAGGTTCAGAAGCGTGTAGGTTACAAATCATTTAAACACGTTCTTTTCATAACTTAATGTATAAAACAACGCGTTGTTTTGTCAAATAGTTTTAAATGCCTTCATGGAGTGCTAAAAGTCACTTCACAGGTTGCCATGACAAAGGCCACGATTCATTTTCCGATGATCGGAAACGCCGCCGGGCAGTTTTCCGATGATCGGAAAACTGATATGTTCTTGAATTTGCGTGTTTGCGCCATGGCTTTTCGTGCCGTTTATTGTCTGTATGAATCATTCACCCACAACATTCGGCAGCTTCAGCGGAGAATCCGCCTTCCGGATCACCAACCCGGCCACGCCCCGCGCGTTCGATAATTTTCTCTGGAACGAGGCGGTGATGAGCTGCGTGCAGCAGACCGGTGCCGGCACTCTCGACATCCAGCCCGGCCGCGAACAGGCCATTCAGGTCTTCACCGGTGTGGGGCGCGTCTGTGACATCGAAGCCTTCGGCCGTGATCATCTCATGAGCCGGCTGATCTACATCCGCGACAACAAGACCGGAGCCTTTTGGAACGTGGGATGGGAACCGGTGCGCGCCGCCTATAATCACTATGCCTGCGAACACGGATTGGGCTACACTCGGATCGAATCGGAAACCAACGGCATCGCCGCCTCGCTGCTCATCGTGGTGCCGCCCGGCGACGCACCGGTGGAGCAGTGGCACCTGGAGCTGCGCAACCGTTCCGGCGCAACCCGTGATCTGACCGTCTTCGCCTACAATCAAATCCAGCTCGGATATAAGTGGGGTTTCGAAAGTTACGGGGACATGCTCTATCGCGGCGCCTGGTTCGATCCGGCCTGCAAGGGCATGATCCTTCAGAAACATCCTTATGTCGCGCCACATCAGCATTTGACCGCGTTTTTCGGTGCTGATCGCATGCCGGACGGTCACGACGGCAGCCGCAGGCTCTTTGTGGGCGACTACAACACCCTCGCCGCTCCTGAGGCTGTCGTCAAAGGCGTTTGCACCAACACGCCGGGGTCCTGCGAGGCCACCATCGCCGCCCTGCAGTTCAATCTGACCCTGACCCCGGATCAGCAAGAAAGCATCGGGTTTGTGGTTGGACTCACCGACTCCGAAGCAAACGCCGCCGCCCTCTGTCGGCAGTACGCCGGCACCGCGCGGGAGGCCCTGACAGCGGTCCGCCTGGCGGCGAAAGCCCGTCACGACCGCAACACCGTGCAAACGCCCGATCCACAGTTCGACCGGCTGATGAACGACTGGCTCAAGCAGCAGACGCTGTTCGGCGCGACCTGGTGCCGCTGGGGCTACATGGGCTATCGCGATATTGTTCAGCACGGCATGGGGGTCTGTTCTTTCGCGCCGGAACGCACCCGTGAGATCCTCATCGAGGCCTGCGCTCATATGAAGCGCGACGGCATGGCCCTGCGCGGTTGGAATCCGGTGGACACCAAACCCTACAGCGACAGCACCCTCTGGCTCGTCTACACCCTCACCGCCTACCTGAAAGAAACCGGAGATTTTGAGCTGCTGACCGAGTCCGTGCCGTGGTTCGACGGCGGGGAGGCCTCCCTGCTCGAGCACATCGAAACCGCCATGCGGACCCTGGAGGACAACAAGGGTGCCCACGGACTTTGTCTGATCCGCTTCGGCGACTGGAACGACTCGCTCACCAACATCGGCCGCGACGGCAAAGGCGAAAGCGTCTGGCTCTCCATGGCCTATGTGCACGCCATGGACCTGCTGGCGGAACTCTTCGCGCACCGCATGGACGACAACCGCGCGTATGCCTATACACAACGCGCCGAAATCATGCGCGAAGCGCTTCGGGATCAGGCATGGGACGGCGACTGGTACGTCCGCTGTTTTGATGACCGCGGCGAACCCGTGGGGTCGGCAAGCAATGCAGAGGGCCGCATCTATCTGAACCCGCAAAGCTGGGCGCTGATCAGCGGCATTGCCGATGAGGCGCAGCGGGACAAACTGCTGGCCGCCTGCCGCGAACATCTGCTGACCCCGGCGGGCTACCGCCTGCTGTATCCGCCCTATCTGACGCGCAACGATCATATCGGGCGGATCAGCTATCTGGAACCGGGCATCTGCGAAAACGGCACCGTGTATTCGCATGTGAATGCCTTCCTGTTTCTGGCGCAGCTCAAAGAGGGCATGGCGGACGAAGCGTACGAGACGTTCCGGCTCCTCAGCCCCGGCTATGCCGAAACCCCGGACAGCCCCAAATGCGCCGTGCCGCCCTACATCTATGCCAACGCGTATTACGCGCCCGAGCACCGGAACAACGCGCTGCAGGCGGAGTTCACCTGGGTCACCGGCTCCGTGGCCTGGTGGCTGGAGGCGGCCATGGAACACCTGATCGGAGTGCGGCGCGGATACAGCGGACTCACCGTCCGGCCCGCTCTGCCCTCCTCCTGGGATCGCGCCTCTCTGCGGCGCACCTTCCGCGGCAAAGAATTCGAAATCCACATCCAGCGCACCGGCACCCCGTCACTCCGGCTGAACGGTGCCCTCCTGGCTGACACCCTGATTCCGCTTGACGACTGCGCCCCCACGAACCAGATAGAGGTGACCCTATGAAGCATCCACCGCCCCCCCACAAAACGAACCGAGACTCACAGGGCTTCACCCTGATCGAAATGCTGGTGGTGATTGCGATCATCATTATCCTCGCGTCCCTGCTCCAGCCGGGCATCCAGAATGCGCTGGAACGCGGCCGTCTGGCAGGATGCATGAGCAATATGCGCCAGCAGGGTGTCGCGGTGATGGCCTTCGCAGCGGAGAACAACCAGAGTCTGCCAAGGTATCAGAGTCGGCCGCCGGCAAATCACAACTCCTGGGGGCATGAAAACATTGGCTGGGAGCGGGCCCTGATCCGCTATTTGGACGACAATGCGCCGGATGAACCCAACGTGGCCACCGGAAACCCCGTGTTTATCTGCCCGTCCAGCAGCATTACCTGGGATCCCACCATCCGTTACATGGGGCGCCCCGGCGGTAATTACCGTCACCGGGGCGTGCCCAATAACGCGGCAGCCAATGCGTATGCCGGTTTGTTTTACAACTATCAGGCCTCACCGCTCAATACGGGTCGTGCCGATCCCAATGCCGCGATTATCCGAATGAGTTTTTATATGTATCCCGCAACCCAGCCGCTGCAATGGTGTTCGCAGCGGTTCTCCAACGATTCGCAAATTGACTACAACACCAATACCCTGGGTGCGCTGAGCTGGCATAACCGAAGACGCCCCACCCTGTTTATGGACGGCAGTGTCATGGTGCTGACCCGGTCAATCCACAATACTATCGATGAACAGGTCATGGTTCGCGCCAGTCATCCCGACAACATCAATCACAGCCATCTCATGGGCATGTTCGGAAACGCGGGAGCCTTCAGCCTCAGACTCAGAGACGGAGAGTGAGCCATGTACACGCTTCTGTTGATTGTCTTTCTGATTCTGTCGGGCGGTTTGCTCTTTCTGCTGAAATCCAATCCGGGCCTGAAACCCGCCGCCTGCGCGCTGCCGGTGTTGGCTCTGCTTCTTTTCGTATTCCGGCCCTCCCCCTCCGCCCGGACACCGGCAACCCACACCCGCTTTCAAAGACAGATCGCGGCCCGGACCGGCGAACAACTGGCTCTGGCACTGCGCCTGCACCTTTCCGGACCGGGTCCGGTTTTGGTTTTTCATCCGGAAAACACCTCCACCGCATTCGGGCAACTGCACGGTGCCCGCCTGCTGGACGGAATCGAACAGCCCTTCAACCTGGAGAACCGGTCCGTCACATTTTATCCGCTGCCGGAGATGATGTATGTGGATCTGCCCACCCTGAATCAGGCGCTGATGGAAAATCCCGGCACGGCGGGCATCATCCTTGCCGGCCTGCAAATTATGAGTGACGATGAGATGCGCACCGCCGATCTTCCGCCGATCGTCCTGAGCGATCTTGGCGATCCCGCCTCCTCGGAATGGGCCCTTGAACACGGCGTGGCGGTTGCGGCGCTTTTTCATCAGGATACGGCGCAGCCGGTACAGAACAACATCAGACCCGAGGACTATTTCGACACCCGCCTTGAATTCCGCTTCGCAGCCGGGAACCCATGAAATCCGAAAAGGGTTAAAGCCCTGCTTCAAAATGGAGATATCCCCAGTGAGCCGGTCCCCGCAGCAGGGTTGGTTCCTTGGTTTCCGGCCACGCGGCGCGCAGATTCATGAGTGTCGGTGTCCCATTTTGCATGGACATCGCCATGCGCCACGTTTCCCCCGCCCTGGGAACGGCACCCAACACGCTGGCGGGAACAAATGCGCTCAGGGTTAACATGCCGTTTTCATGCGTAACGTGCGAGCGCACCTCAGGATGGTCATGGATGTTCCCCCCCGCGCCGGGATGGGTTCGCCCGCGCCATTGACCCACCCAACCGCGCCAGCCGTCCGGGGTCGGCACCGGCTGCATCCAAAAGTGAAGGTCCGTCGGAGCCCAGCCGTCCGGTCCGTCGGCGGCGGGCCGAATGAACCATTCCATATTTTGCGCCGTCCAAAACCATTCGGGGTCGAGATCGTACACCGTGTCCGCCGCAAAGCGTACCGCCAAATATACCCCTTCCGGCGACCACGCCACGGCAGCTTCGGGTGCCAGACGGTCGGTACGAAACCAGGTTTCGTTCCAGCGGGTTTGTTCCGGCCAGGCGTCCCAGCCGTCCTTCAGGGGAATAGTTTCCACACGCGGCACCGACACCTGCGCGGGACGCAGCCAGGCGGTTTGCTGGATTCCGCCATCCAAAACCAAATGGAACGGTATAGGCCCCGCCGCAGTACTCCGGGCGGTAAACTGCACCTGAACCGACTCGCCGGTTCCCAGTGCCCAGGCGGCAGGGGTGACAGTCCCCAGGGCCGGATCAACCTCCACCGTCCCGCTCGCCGGGGTTCCACGCTTGCGGCTAAGGGTGACCGGCAACGCTTGATCAGGGTGGTAGGCACTTGCCTCCATGTGCAAGGCCGGTTGTACATAAAAATGAACAGGCCAGGACCGTTCCCAACCGTCACCGGCAACCACGAGCGGGAGGGTGTATTGCCCGGGCTCCAAGGTCAGCCGCGGTCTAACCGTCACGATCCATTCATTCGTTCTTTCCACGATGAAAACGCCCCACGCCTCCGGGGCCGCTTCCAGGTGGACGGAGCGGGCTTGACCTGCCGGATCTTCAATCACCAGGGCCACGGTGTCTTCCACCGGCACATGCTGGATGCGATGAGACGTCAGCTCCACCCGGCGCATGGCCTCCCATGGCTTCGGCCACGCATCAAAATGATAATAGGCCACCGTGTCATTGATCGGGGAACCCGCTTCGATCGCATTGCCGTATTGGTCATAGGCCCGCTGAGCCTGCCGCAGCATCTCCGGGGCAGGATGCCCGCCTACCACCGCCCAGACCGTCGCCACCCCGCCGCCGGTCGGCCGGTCCCATAAGAGGCACCAGATGTCAGGGTCTCCCAGATCGATGCTGCCGCCGTGTTCCGTTCCCACGGTCTGCGCGGATAAAGCCGCCATCGTCGCCGCGCTGGGGCGTAAGATCCCTTGCGGATCCAACAAGCCGCTGGAGGCGAAGCGGACAGGCCCCTCGTCAACGTCACGGTCATAAAACCAGAAAATTTTGTCCACCCCTGCCCAGCGGGACAGGAGATAGAATCGAGGCAGCCAAACCGCCTGCAGACGTTCACCGACCGCCGGCCCATAATGAACGTCCCAGCCCGTTTCCGTAATCCACACCTCATGGCCGCGCGCATGAAACATGCGCACATAGTCCCGGATACGGTCCAAAACCAGCATATCGGTCGCCCTTCGCGCCCCGCCCACATTCGTATCCCGTCTGGCCGTTTCGGGGGCGACGGTTCCCGTGTAAATGTGAATGCTTGACGCCCAAAAATCGTCGGGTTCCGTCAAGGCCAACACCTGCTTCATCGCCTCCGGATACATAAACTGATCCCCCGCCAGCACCAGGCGCTGCCCATGGCCGGCCTGGCGCAGCCCCGCACTGGCGGCCCGGATGAATTGGGCATAATTCGTTGGCTCATGCACATGGCCCGGAAAAAAAGTCTCCTCTTCGTTGCCGGCTTGGAACCATCCCTTATGCGGAAAATGATTGCCGATGCGCGTGAAGGTTTCCGCCACCTCATCAACGTCATCCATCCAGCGTTGACGGTCTTCGGTGACGAACACCTTTTGAATACAGGGCAGTGTCACCACGCCCGCAGCCCGCGCCACCGCAAGACGTTTCAGAAAATCTTCGCCCTGGGGCGTCGTTGTGCCGTGCAGCCCCCGCCCGTACCAGCCCCAGACATAGTCCCTCGCCCAGTGAATCCCCAGCCGGGCGAACAGTTCCCAGTCCGCCCACTGATGGGTATTGATTCCCACAAAGGACTGTTCCCGCTCCTCCGCGGTTCGTACCGGCATGGGCAGCACCCGCAGCATGCCCTGCTCCGCGCGGGCCGCAAGCGCACCTTCGTCGGTCCGCTCCAAACGGACTTCCAGCACAAAGCCCCCGAATGCAGGCAGCTTCAGGTCCATCTCTTCATCAAACGCTGTGCCGGCAGCAAGGGCATAAGGCTCCCACAGCTTCACCCGCACCCCGTCCGAGGTCCGCAGCTCGCGGTGCAGATGATAGGTCCCGGGCGTCTCCGCGCCAGCACGAATCCGGACCCGCACCCCGCCGGCCTCGTCCGCCAGCCCGTGACGGTTCAGCATGTCCAGCCGCACGACAGACTCCGCCATGGAGCCTCCGCCCCACACGAAACAGAACAACAGGCACAGCGGGAAAAGAAAAGGAATCTTGGAAAACATCTGGGACCTCCGGGTTTGGGATTTTCCTCCTTATGCAGGGAAGCGGCCACCGGGTCAAACTCCGCGGCCTTCGATCATATCAGATACGCACAAATTCCGTCGCGTAGCGACGGTGGACGGACCTGGGGATTTCAATCCTGACGAGTATACACATTTTGCTTAGCCATTTCGGGCCGAAGGTCCGAGCCGATACCAGCCCATTCCGGGATGCAACCGCATGCCCCCCCGCAGGCTTGCATCCTGAACGGCTTGTGCTAGCATAAAACCATGACTTCGCCCCTTCCCCGCAAAAAACTGCCCATCGGCATCCAGAACTTTCGCGAAATTCGCGAAGGTAATTTCTACTATGTGGACAAAACCTCCTTTGCCTGTCGATTAGTCGACGAAGGGAAATATTACTTCCTCTCCCGCCCCAGGCGTTTTGGGAAAAGTCTGTTTGTGGACACGCTGAAGGAGATGTTCGAGGGAAACCGGGACCTGTTCAAAGGCCTGCATGCGGAGAAGCACTGGGACTGGTCCCTGAAGCGTACGGTCTTGCGTTTCAGTTTTGGGGACGGCGTAAAGGAAGGACGGGAGCACTTGGAAGTGGAAATCCAATTGCAGCTTCAACACCATGCCAAGCGGCTGGGTGTGGAGGCGGAAAGTTTGGAGGCCGGACAAGCTTCCCTCCGAGCCCTCGTCCGCGCCGCCCATGAGAAATACGGCCAGCGGGTGGTCATCCTTGTGGACGAATACGACAAGCCCATTCTGGACTATATCGAAAACACGGAACTGGCGCAGGCCATGCGCAATGAACTCAGTCATTTCTACGCCGCCATCAAAGAACTCGACCCCCACCTCGAATTCGTGCTGCTCACGGGGGTCAGCAAATTCTCCAAGGTCAACCTGTTCTCCAAGCTGAACAACCTCAAAGATATCACCCTCGATCCGCGCACCTCCGCAATCTGTGGCTACACCGAGGCGGACCTGGATGAGGTCTTCGCCCCCGAGTTGGTGGACCTGGATCGCCAAAAATTCCGGAAATGGTACAACGGCTACAACTGGACCGGTGAGGCGGTGTACAACCCCTTCGATGCCCTGCTCTTCTTCGACCTGCGCGAGTACCGCGCGTTCTGGTATGAAACCGGCAACCCTTCTTTCCTGCTCAAGGTGTTGCGCCAGCGTCCTGCCTTTTTGCCGGAACTGAAACGCTCCATGGCCAGTTACGAGTTGCTCTCCCAGTTCGAGGTCGGCAACATCGCCACCGAAGCGCTGTTTTTTCAGACCGGGTATCTCACCATTCGCGATACGGAGACACTGGGTGCCCAGAAAAACTATTTTCTCGGTTATCCCAACCTGGAAGTTGAAACCAGCCTGCTCAGCACCCTCATGCGAGACTGGACGCCCCACGAGGCCCGGGTCTCTCAAACCATCCCCCGCCTGTACCGGCTGCTGGAAGCCAACGACCTCGACGGCCTCCGGGACCTGATGACCGGTTTCTACGCCTCCATTCCGCACCAGTGGTACACCAACAATTCGATTGCGCAGTACGAAGGCTATTACGCCTCGGTCTTCTACGCCTTCTTCGCCTCGCTGGGGCTGGATGTGCGCGTGGAGGAATCCAGCAACACCGGACGGCTCGACATGGCGGTTCTCTTCGAAAACCGCGCCTATATATTCGAGTTCAAGCTGGTGGAAGACGAACCCGAAGGCAAAGCTCTGGCGCAAATTCTCGCCAAAGGCTACGCCGAGCCCTACCGCCTGGCCGGGAACGAGGTACACTGCATCGGCATCGAATTCAGCCGCGCCAAACGAAATATCGTGGCCTGGGACATGCAATAAATCAAAGAAAAGGGCGGATATTTCCAACCGTTATTTCCGCCAACCGGGGGCGAGGCAGACATTCGGGGAAAGGAGGCGCTGTTTGGCGGCGGAGGAGTCGCCATTGCGGCGTTTGCGGTAGATGGCGATGACGGCGTCGGCGATTTCCTTCCAGGGAATGGTCAATGCGGTCACCCCCGCCTCCACCGCCCGGGTCTCGTCGCCATAGGCCACAAGGGGAAAGTCCGCCCCCAGCATTCGCCGCGCGACTTCCGCCGAGGTGTTGTTGCCGCAGAACAGACTGTCGAATGGCCCTTTTTCCTGGAGACGGCGAAGCGAAGCCTCGAAATTCTCAGCCTCCCAGTCCTCGGTGTACTCCACCGCCATCGGAGTCCAGATCGTCTGAAAGCCCTCCAGCAGTTCCGGCCAGGTGTTCGGTGTCCCCATCATGACCGCCGGACGGGAAAAGGTGCCGTTCTTTTTCAGAAGCTGCCCCGCACTGACCCCGGCCGAAAACAAGTCCACGGAAATACTGTCGGTGAACACCGAATTCAGTCCCGGCTGCGGCTTGCGGTCAATCAGCACGCTGTAATGAACGATATCGGGGATGTCATGCAGATCGTAGTGCCCGCCCCAGACCACACAAAAACGGTCCGGCGGATATTCCGTGAAGGCATCCGCATATTCGAGAACATAATCGATTTTTTCGCGCTGGAGCCTCTCCTCGAGCTGGTCCCTGAGAATCGCGCCGAAGCGGCGCTCTTCCGTCTTTGAGGTCCCATGCAGAATCAGGGCCATGCCCGTGGGCGGATGCTTTTCCGAGGCGACATAGGTGCCGCTGGCCTCCGTGCGGTGCAGATAGCCCTCCTCGCAGAGTTCGCGGATCAGTCCGTGCGCGGTCTGATACGAAATGTTGTAGCGGCCGGCCAGTTCACGGTTCGACAGAAACCAGTTTCCCGGACGGCGGTGGCCCTCTCTGATTTTTTCAATCAAAAGAGCCTTCACGTGTTCAACGCGGGCAGTTCGTTTTTTAGGCATGATCTTGATTGTATGGGGTTCACCGGGGTTAAAACAAGCCGAATCAAAAGAAACAACTCCGGGTTTTCATTTCATATCAGAGTTTACGCCCCCCGGCCCGCTAAGCCTTGCCTTAAGATACAGGACCCTTTACCTTCAGGAAAACTCACCCCAAAAACCTGGAGACCGTTTATGCATCCTCTTCCCAAAATTCTCTCTGCGCTTCCCTTGATGATTGCTGCGCTTTGCTCCGCTCATGCCCAGCAAATTCCCGACACCAGCCGCATTGCGGAATTGCCCCCCGGCACCGGCCTTGCACTCATCAACGCGCTGGACGACACCCGCAGCATCGATCAGGGCCGGCATAACATACAGCAGATCGACTCCAGCATCGAACCCGGAAAACCCGGACGCCTCGGCACCCGCATGCTCCGCCTCCGCTCCATCTCCACCGGCAACAACGGCAAAGCCTCCTACTGGCTGCCCGCCGACACCTCCTCCGTGTTTGACCTCTTCGGGTTCTGGATTTTTCTCGAGGACGATCACCGCGTCAATCAGCTCGGCATCGAAGTCACCGACGGAGAAGGCGAAATGCTCCTGGCCATGAAAGATGTCCGCGGTCAGAACGGCTGGCACTGGGTTGAATTCGCCCCGGAGGATTTCCGGTCCTCCTTCAATCAGCCGCAACACAGCGGCAAACTCGTCCAGCCCCTTCGCCGCATCGGCATCACCTGGTTCGCCCCCCACGGCGAAAACACCTTTCTGGCCGACGGACTGGTCGGGCGCACCCGCAGTCAGGGCGGCGACTTCGCCCTCGGCATTCAAACCCCGCATTATTTTCTGCATACCGATCCTGTCCGCGCCGCCGTCACCCTGAACAATCCCACACAGACGCCCCGGTCCGTCGAAATCACCTATAAAATCCAGCGCGACGCCCACATGCATCCCCCCCCGCCGCCGCACCCGGACTGGGGAACCGACATTGCCTATGGACACCCCAATCAAACCTGGCACGACGGAGCCCTGCTTGACGAAGGTTCCCTCACCGACGGCATCGACCACACCTACGCCGAGACCCCCTGGGGTCACGGATCCAAGGGCGCCATGCAGCAGATCGATCTTCAGGATACCCGCAACATCGAAGCCATGATTCTCCACCCCGCGGACGGCAACTGGCTGCGTTTTATGAATGTCTCCACCTCCCTCGACGGCGAAACCTTCGTGCCCGTCCCCGGCCTCCAAAACATCAATCTCCGGAATCTCCGTCACGAACGGATTCTGCAGCCGGAAGCCCCCGTGAGCGCCCGGCATGTCCGCTTTGACTACCATGATCAGGGCGAGGGCGTTCAAAAAATCACCCTGCCCTCCCTCATCCGCGTGTTTGACGGCCCCGCCAACGAGGACTGGCTCGCGCCCCAAACCGGAGATGTTGTCGCCGAAGGCCGCCTGCGCCTGGAGGTCGCCCCGGGACGCTTTGCGCTGGGTGAAATCCTCACCCCCGAACGCCCCGGCCCCGGAGCCTACCTGTTTTCCTACACCGTGAACGACGGCGAACGCACCTACGGCTCCTGGCGGCACCTCTTCGTGCGCACCCCGCCGGTGGAAACCCTGCCGGCATATGGACGATTCGGACTGAACGTCAATTCCGACACGAACGCCCGCTGGTTCCGCGAAATGGGCATCTCCTGGGTCCGCTACGAAAACCACAAATGGAATTTTGTCTCTCCGGAGGAGGGGAAATATTTCTTCGACGGCTCGGTCGCCCCCTGGCGGGTTCCTTTCGACCGGCATTATGAGAGTTTTCGCGACAACGAACTGAACATTCTCCCGTATCTCTTTCAGTCCCCCCGCTGGATTTCCTCGGCGGAGGACCCGGGTCATCGCCGCGCCGCCCAGCATCCGCCGCGCGACCTCAGCCGCTTCGGCGAATTCGTCTTCCAAAGCGTCGCCCGTTACGGGTCCGTGGTTCATCCCGAAGAGGTCCTCAAAACCAACGACAAAAAAACCGGCCTCAACATGATTCAGGTCTATTCCCTCTGGAACGAACCCAATCTCGACCATCCCCATTACGGCCATTTTATCGGCCCCCTGACCGACTACTTCGAGATGTTCCGCTACGGGGCGATTGCCGCCCGGCAGGCCGATCCGAACGTGAGAGTCGCCACCGCCGGTTTTGCCGGCATTGATCTCGACCTCATCGACCAGCTCGCTTCCTACACCTATGCCAACGGACGCAGTCCGGTCGAGTATGCCGATCTGCTCAACGCCCACCACTACACCGCCCGTCAGCCGCCGGAAACCGCGCGCGTGAACACCAACATTCAGCGCGGCCGCGATGTCGTCGAAGGCCCCACCTTCGAGGAACGTGTCCTGCGGCTGGACCATTGGCGCCGCCGCAATATGCCCGGCAAAGAAATGTGGATGACCGAAACCGGCTACGACACCGGCGGCCACGAGTCCGTCTCCTACCGCGAACAGGCCTCCCGCATTCCCCGCCTCCTTATGATCGCCCTCGGCAGCGGCTTTGATCAGGTGCATCTCTACCGCTCCTCCGGCAGCACGCCCCGCAAATACGAAGCCACCGGCATCTTCGACGATCAGTGGAACCCCAAGCCCTCGGCCTTCTCCATGGCCGCCCTGATTCAGGAAATCGACGGATATGATCTCGCCGTCCGCCTCCACCATCCGGATGAAAACGTCTGGATGTACGGCTGGAAAACCGGGGACGACATCGTCATCGGTGCCTGGGTACTCGGCGATCCCGTCGCGCTTGGACTCGACCTCGGCTCCGCAACCGTCACCGACAGCTTCGGCCATCGCGCGGCCCGCCATGTCGGACCCGATTTTCAACTCAGCGACTTTCCGGTCTACATCCGCGACATGAGCAACAAAGAGACGGTCCGCCGCCTCTTCGATGCCGGTGTCCAGGCGCGCCGGGACCTCTACGCTCAGCGCGAACGCATGGCCGCGTCCCCCGGATTCGGCTTCGACTTTGGCAAAGGCGAACGCGTCGGCGCTTTTGATCTGGGCACCGTCCGCCGCTACCGCGCCATCCTTGGCCAGGAAGCCTTCAGCCCCGAGCAGGGCTTCGGCTTCGAGGGCAATCTGGACCGCATCACCGCCTCGGAACGCGCCTGGATCCGCGACGATGCCTCCCGCGACGAACTCCGCCTTCCCCAGGATACGGCCTTTGTCTTCCAGGCCCCCGCCGGCCGCATGGCCCTCGATCTGTCCGCCAATGACCGCGCCCGCTTCCGGATCCTCTCCGGGGACAGCTCCGAAGTCATCGATTTCGAAGGCGGCCCGAACTACCAACGGGTCATGATCGACGCCGGCGATGCCCCCGTCCGCATCACCGCCCTCGGCCACACCAGCAGCCTCCGCTGGCTGCGGATCTTTCCTGCAGCCTATGCCGACCATGTGAATTAAGCCATGATTATACGCCTCTTCATCCTCCTTGCCTCCGTCACCGGATTCCTCCATGCGGAAGAAGCCGGAGCCCTCAACCCTGTCGGCCTCATGCTCACCTGGCAGAGGGACCCCACCACCACCATGACCATCGACTGGCAGCGGCGCGCGAAGGAACTGCACCGTCCCGCCGAACTCCAGTACCGCCCCCGGGGAGAAAAGGTCTGGCAGACCGTGGAAGCGGAACGCATCGATTTCCCCTTCTCCACCCGTAAAATCGACCGGGTTGAACTGACCGGCCTGCGCCCCGGAGGAGAATATGAATTCCGCGGGGACGCGGCCTCTCCGGTTTTCTATTTCCGCACCGCGCCCGCGCGGCTCGAAGGCCGCCTGCGCCTTGCGGTCGGCGGCGACATGCGGCATCGCCAAAGCCGGATGGAGGCCATCAACCGCGTGGCCATGGCCGAAGAACCCGACATCATTTACCTCGGCGGCGACTACGCCTACGCCGACGGCGCGGAAGACAAGCTCTACCGCTGGTACGAATACTTCGAGGCCGCCCGCAACAGCCTTATCGCCCCCGACGGACGCGTCCCCCCCGTGGTCGGTGCCATCGGCAACCACGAAGTTCAGGGCGGCTACACCTGGGGACGCATGGTGAACGACGAGGCCCGCCGCCAGTTCGCCCCCTATTTCTATACCCTCTTCGCCTTTCCGGGCCTCCCCGGATACGGCGTGCTCGACTTTGGCGACTACCTCAGCCTCGTGGTGCTCGACTCCGACCACACCAACGAAATTCCCGGGGCCCAAACCGACTGGCTCCGCGCCACCCTCGCCGCCCGCACCCATGTCACGCATGTGCTGCCCACCTACCACGTTCCCGCCTACCCCTCCCATCGCTCCTTCGACGACCGTGCCGCCAGCCTCGTCCGCAGTCACTGGCCGCCGCTGTTCGACGAATTCGGCATCCGTCTTGCCTTTGAGCACCACGATCACCTCTACAAACGCACCCACCCCATCCGCAACAACCGCATCGATCCCGAAGGGGTCATTTACATGGGCGACGGCGCCTGGGGGGTCTGGACGCGCGATCCCCATCCCGTCGACGAAACCTGGTATCTCAACCGGGCCGAAAACACCCTGCACGTCATCATGGTCGATCTCTATCCCGACCGCCAGGAACTCTATGTGCTCAATCCCGACGGAATGCGCATCGATGAAACCGTCATCCACCTGGATGAATAACCCCAATTTTAAATCATATCAGTTATCCCCCCAAGCCGCTGCATATCCATTGACCTTTCATGCATAGGCGGTGTACGATGTACAAAAGAAAACATTCATCCTAAAGGAGAAAAACATGAAATCAAAGATACTCAGCATTGTAACGGCCCTGTTTTGCAGCACCGCCTTCGCCAGTCAAATTATTTTGATTGATTTTGGGAGCGCAGCGGGAGCGGGAGGAACGGGGTGGAATACTTTAGCCAGTGCATCTGCATCCCAAAACACTACATTTAGCCTCGAAGATTCAGACGGCCTGGCCAGTGGTTTATCAGTAGGTCCATTCACATCTGCAGGAGTTGATGGTGCAAGTGCGTCTCTTAATGTGACCACCACCAGTGGACCGGCAAGTTTACAATCCCAACATATTCCCACCTGGGCAAATGCAAATGCCATCAATGATCATTTTCTCCTGACCGGTGCAAACGCAACCGGAGGGTTTGCAATTACAGGACTGCAGGCCGGATGGACATATAATATAAATCTCGCAGTTTTTGCAGATGATGCCGAGCGTTTTGCTACCTATAATTTTGATGTTTATGATTCTGTTGACGAAAGCTATCGAAGTGTTGCCTCATTCGCGAACATCAATTCCAGATACAATGTTTCACTGGAAAATTTCGGAAATGATTTATCCTTAAGTTTTACTGCTCTATCGAACGAAACAACCCTAAGGGTATTAGCTACCACAGGATCTGGAGGAGGGGATCGTGCCGCATTCAACGCCATGCAAATCACCGCCATCCCAGAGCCCTCCACGATTCTGCTGAGTCTTTTGGCCCTGGGCAGTGTGGCACTTTTCCGCCGTCGCAAATAACTGCGGTAAAGAAACAGGAGCGCCAATCTCCGTATTGGCCAGCGGACGGCTACAGCCGTCC
>PXDP01000275.1 GCA_003565035.1 PVC group bacterium
ACATCAGCGGCGTGGATGAGGAATTCCGCGCAGAAGTCGGCCATGAACGCCAGCGTTTCAGCGGTGACCGCGAGGTCGGTGGGCGTTTGCCAGCGGTTCATGGCCACACGCCAGTCGGGATATCGCCCGCGGCAACTGAGATCGATCACCAGACGGGACGGGGAGACGAGGTTCGCGAGCTGTTCGAGGCGTTTCGTTTGAAAGCGGGCGTTTTCGTCGAATAGCCAGGAGGTCACGATGACATGCGAGGCGCCTTTTTCGAGCCATTCGAGGGCGTTTTCGTCGCGGATGCCGCCGCCGATCTGCAGGCCGTTCGGCCAGGCGGCGAGGGCGCGCTGTGCGGCGTCCGTGTTGCCGGGCCCGAGTTGAATCACGTGTCCGCCGGTGAGGTGATCCTGCCGGTAGCGGTTGGCGAACCATTCGGGTTCGTGGGGGCTGACGAAGTTGGTGTCGGGTTCCCCGTCATCCCGGAGGCTGCCACCGACAATCTGTTTAACGCAGCCGTTGTGAAGATCGATACAGGGACGGAAGCGGGTCATGGCGGATCAGCCCAGAACAACCGTGAGGAACATGGTGATGGTCCACAGGCTGGAAAGGGTGTTGAGGCGGGCGGCGGCTTTGGGGTTGAGGGTGGCCGCGACCCGGTAGGCAAACAGTCCGGTGATCACCACGCCGGCGAGCAGTACCAGCATACCGTCAACGGGGGCGCCGCGGATGACCCGGGCCAGACTGGAGAACATGGCGGCGAGGTTAATCATCATCCACCAGATGATCGAGGCTTTCCGGGGGCCCCAGAATTTGGCGTAGCTGCGGGATTCGGGCACCCCTTCGCCGGGCAGATCAAAATTCCGTCCGATTTCCAGGGCGAAGCTGTTCAGAAAACTGACGATGAGCAGCAGGAACAGGGCGGGATGGGGACGTCCGGCCTGTGGAAGCCATTCCAGAGCCGAGATGGTGAAAATTGTGAAAGGGGCGGCCAGACGATGAAAAAACAGGTAAAAGGCGGGATTGAAATTATTCCATTTCAAGGGCCCCACACCCATGGTCAGCAGCATGATAAAGACGGTGGTGACCATCAGCGGGCCAAACATGCGGATGTGGATACTCATACTCAGCAGGGCCTGTATCGGCAGCAGGCCGATGAAGAGCAGGCGCAGTTCGTTGGGAGAGACCAGGCCGCGGGGAATGGGTCGGTTGGGCTGATATTTGCGGTCGAAGCGGATGTTGCGCAAGTCATCGGCGATGCGCCGCTGGAGATGAAAGCAGAAGGTGACCACAAATCCGATCAGGTAAATGCCGAGGTTTGGCGGGGTGCGGTGTGCCAGCAGAGCGGAGAAGGTGAGGCCGGAATAGCTGATGGCGGCCGCCATGGGGAGTGCCATCCAGATGGGATGTCGCTCTTTCTGATACAGACGGTATCGGAGCGGGAGTGTTTTCAGAGAGTTCTTTTTAGCAGAGGATTCCATTCCCTAGTGAGTTAACGGCAGTTCCTGCCGAAATCAATCCCGGATGACCTGAAGTTTTTTAAAACAGGGTTGCTTTTTGATAGGAGGTCGGGTTACCCTGTTCGTATGAACTTACCGATCCACCTTATCGACCTTCTGATTATTCTCGCTTATTTTGCCGCGATTGTCGGCATCGGCATCCGGGTGGCCCGCCGGACACACAGTGGAGAGGACCTGTTTTTGGCCGGCCGCAAACTGGTCTGGCCGGTGATTGGGTTTTCGTTGTTTGCGTCGAATATTTCCAGCACCACGCTGGTGGGGCTTGCGGGCAACGCCTACCGCTACGGGGTGGCGGTGAGTGCGTATGAATGGGGCACTTCGATTGTTCTGGTCCTGATGATGTTTTTTCTGATTCCGTTTTATATCAAGTCACGGATCAGCACGGTGCCGGAATTTCTCGAAAAACGCTACGGTCCCAAAGCCCGCCGCTATTTTTCGGCCCTGAACATTTTTCTGAGTCTGGTGGTGGACACGGCCGGATCGCTGTTTGCCGGGGCGATGGTCCTGCAGGTCTTTTTTCCGGGATTGAATCTCTGGGTGACCTGTATTGTTCTGGCAATTCTCGCCGGGGTGTACACCGCCGCCGGCGGGCTGGCGGCGGTGGTGTTCACAGATGTGATTCAGGGGATCATTCTTTTATTGGGCACCGCGACGCTGGCGGTGATCTGCTTTGCGCAGTTTGATTATTCGTGGACGGCGGTGGTGGAGGGGGTTCAAGCCTCGGAGGCCTATAACGGACATTTATCGATGATCCGCCCGCCCTCGGACCCGGATTTGCCCTGGCCGGGGATGTTCACGGGCGTATTGCTGCTGGGCTTTTACTATTGGGGCATGAACCAGTACATCGTGCAACGGGTGCTGGGGGCCAAGGATGTGAATCACGCCCGCTATGGCGCCCTGCTCGCGGGCTTCCTGAAATTGACACCCCTGTTTATCATGGTCCTTCCCGGGGTGATGGCGGTGGTGCTGCTGCCGGATCTTGCGGATCCCGATCAGGTGTTTCCGACCCTGGTGCGTGAATATCTTCCGGTGGGCGTGCTCGGTCTGGTAATGGCCGGGCTGATTGCCGCGATCATGTCCAGTATCGATTCCACGCTCAACTCCGCCTCCACGTTGGTGACCCTGGACTTCATCAAGCCCCGCAGACCCAACATGACCGAAAAGGAAACCGCGCATGTCGGGCGGATCTGCACCTTTGTGTTTATGATCATTTCCGCCCTTTGGGCACCCATGATTCAATACTTCGCCGGTCTGTTTGATTATTTGCAGCAGATCCTGACCTTTGCGGTGCCTCCGGTGATTATCCTCTTTGTCATGGGGGTAATGACGAACCGCGGTGGCGCGAAAACCGGTTTGGTGACCCTGATGGGAACCCACGCGGTTTCGATCGTGCTGTTTGTTTTACAGGCCATGGGCATTTACACCCTGCATTTCACCTACACCGCCGTGATTTTGACGGTTGCCGCGTTCCTGATTTTCCAGGTTGCGGCCACCACCGAACCCCGTCCTGAGGCCGGCGCACTGGCGGACCTTACCTGGTCGGCGCGGGTCGCGGACGCAAAAGTCGCCTGGTATGCGGACCCCCGTGTGTTGGCCGGTGTACTCTTGGCCCTTACGGCAGTGTCGATCCTGATGTTTGTGTAAGGGTTATCCTCACCAATCAGAATGGACGTGGGGATATTCCAAAATTTTCCGGTCAGTTGTCAGGAGTAAAAGTTTCTCCTGGCGGGCTGTGGCGGTGAGAATCCGGTCCGCAGGATCTGCATGAAACTTTCCCGGAAGCGAATAGGCTTCCTCAATAATTTCCAAGCTGATGGGTTTAATTTCCCAACCGTTTTGATGAACCGCTTTCCGTAACCATGGCTTCCAATGCTGCGGAAGTTTAATGCGTCCGCGTTCCTGAAGACAGGCCAGCTCCGCAGAGGAAATCGGGGAAACAAATACATACTCAGCATCTCCCAACAAAGCATGTGTGGTTGATTTCACACATGCATCCCCCATGCTCAGATATAGAATTGCACAGGTATCCAACAACAAATTCATTGCAGCATATCCCAGTCATTCTTGGAGATTGCGGGTTCGGTGAGATCCCCCAGAATTTCCACGCCGGAGTCTTTCGCCCATCCCACCAGTGTCCGGTGTCGAATTTTGGCGGGTGATTTATTCGGAACAGGGATGATCTGGGCGACAGGCACGTTCCGTTTACGAATGAGTATGGTATCGCCCGCGATAACCTGATTCACTATGGTTGAAAAATGTGCTTTGGCTTCACTGACGTTCAATGTGTTCATGGTCAAATACTAGGACAATAACTTGGTCAAGTCAAGGAGTGCCCTGTTCCTTCGTTTGGGATTTTCCGATCGGAAAACCGGCATGAGTCTTTTCCGATCGGAAATAAACCGGGGAACTATTCTGCGGCCGCTTTGGCGATGGCGGCGAAGCGGCAGTGGGCGAGACTGCCAAAGCGCGGTTCTTTGGTGAGCCGCGCTTTGGTGGTGGCCGGGGAGGTGATGCCGCAGAGAAAGCGGGCGAGTTGCCTCGGGGACTTGAGGGCGGGATGCTGCTCGGATTGGAGCTTTCGGAGAGTACTCTGGTCCGCCGGGGAGAGGGGGGCGGGAGTTGGATCTTCAACCAGCACCTTGAAATCCCCTTTGCAGCGGTCGCAATGTCCGCAGGGTTCGGGCAGGGTCTCCCCAAAGTACGCGAGGAGTTGTTTGACCAGACATTCCGGGGTTTTGGCCAAGTCGATGACCTGGCGGATGCGGGCAATATCGCGGGTCTCGGCTTTGCGGAAGCGTTCATGGAGTGAGGCCGCCACCGAACCGGACGGCGCAGGTCGTTGCACAAAGCGGTAGCCGTGGCGCAGGCCGGCAACTTGCAGTTTGAGGTCGCCCTGTTCCTCAA
>PXDP01000092.1 GCA_003565035.1 PVC group bacterium
CGTTAGGGTTCACTCGTTCGGAGAATCAGGACCTCCCATTTGCGCGGCGTGCCAGGTGCCGCCACACACGTAGTACAGTACCCGCAGCGGATCACGTCGTCCCTTTCCCGCAAAACCCACGATTCATGGACGACGCAACGGCATAGGTGAAGCAAAAGACCAGGGCCAATGAGAAACAAAACGATCGTTTCATTGCTACATCATACACAGATTTCGCTTTGACGTAAAATAATTCAAGGAAGCGCCAAACGATAAAACACGATGGGGCCCGGAGGATTTTGGTCCTCATATAAAACCTCACCCGTTGGACCTGCAACCAAAGTGGCGATCGTGGACCAGCCGGACTCACTGAGGTTTTCCGAACGCTGAACCAAGTATGTGCGCCCTTGGGTGCCAAGGAAAACCAAACCGATCTGATTTTCCGCCAGAACCGCAAGGTTTAGCCTGATTTCCCCGCCATCGTCACCCGGCTCTGCCACGGTAATGAAAACGGTTCCTTCGACGCTGGCACCATGGATATCTTTGATGATCACCTCGAACGTATCCGTTCCGGAAAATCCTCCCGGAGGGGTATAGAGAATGGACGCAGCCTGAAGCAGCACCGAACCGCCCTCCGCAGAGTCCGGGCCCGCGTTGAACACACTGACCTCATCCCCGTCCACATCTTCCGCCGCGGCTAAAATGCTCTCCAAAGAAAGCGACACCGCCGTCTCGAAAAGTGTCTGGCCACTGAATCCATCGAAGGTGGGGGCGTGATTGCCGCTTCCGGCAAGGAGCCAGCCTGTGTCGGGTGTCTGGGAGAGCGAGTGGGTGATGCTGAGCGAGGCGGAGGCAGCCTGGGCGTTTGCGGGGGTAAACTCCAGAACCAATGAGATGCTTTCCCCGCCACACAGACTCTGTGGTATGGGGCTCTGCAGGGAAAATGCGGCCGCATCCTGACCGTCGATCGATACGGAGAGATTGGACAAGACAACGGGACTGGCGTTCTGAAGCGTCAGGGTGGCGGTCATGCTTTCCCCCAAGGTCACGACACCAAAATCGAAAGCTGCTCCGCCGTCTACCGGAAGACTCGTCTCCCCGTGCAGAAGAGAGAGGGATGCAAAACTGTTTTCGCCAAGCACAAGTACTTCCTCAATGATGCCCGACGAACCATTGACCGCCCCGCCCCGGTTCTGGCCCTGTCCCCTCACCCATGCACTTTGGGGCAACTGAAGCCCCGTGATCTGCCAGCCTCCTGCCACGCGCAGGGCCGGGCCAAGAAGGTGCTCTTCAGCCCCATCCCAGTAGGAAAACGTTACCCGCTCGAATTCGGGGGCACTTCCCCCGCGTTGCCAGTCAATCTGCGATCCGCCTGTGACGGTCAAGTCTGATTCCGCCGGATGGTTCTCCAGCCGTGCGAGGCCGTTGCGGGGCCGTCCACCGATCCGGGTGAAGCTGCCGCCGGCCAGAATACTCCCATCCGCATGAAGCGCGAGGGCGTTGACGGTACTGTTTGCATTGGGGAACATGTCTGTGATCAGCGTGCCGTCTGCATCGATGGCAGCGATGCCCGACCGGACTTGCCCACCGAGTCGCGTGAAGCTGCCCCCAAGCCAAATCCGTCCATCTGCCTGCAATGCCATACTAAGAATGGCGTTGTTGACCCCGGGGTTAAACTGCATGTCCAGCGAACCGTCCGGATGCAGCCGCGCGATCCTTTCGCGCGGCTGACCGGCGACCTCGGTGAAACTTCCCCCCAGGAGGATTGAGCCATCCGGCTGCACCGAGATCACAAAAACGTTTCCGTTGATGTCAGGGGCGAAGTCCGAATCCAGCGTTCCGTCCGGATGGAGGCGTGCAATACGGTTCCTTTCCTCTCCGTCTATTTGGGTGAACCGTCCCCCAACCAAAATCTTGTTTTCCGCCAGTAATGCCATGGCCTCAACGTTATGATTCGGGTTGGGGTTGAAATCCAGGTCCAGGGAACCGTCTGCATTCAATCGAGCGATCCGGTTCCTGAGCTGCCCTCCAACCGTTGTGAATAGTCCGCTAACGAGAATCCTGCCATCATTTTGCGTGACAATAGACTGAACTGTGTTGTTAAAATTTGGTTGGAAGTCCGGGTCCAGGGAACCATCCTGGTTCAGGCGCGCGAGCCGGGGGCGACTCGTTCCATTGATCACCGAAAACCGCCCGCCCACCAGAATCTTCCCATCCTCTTGAACCGCAAGCGCATGTACGGGTAAACTCAAGGAGAAAAGAAAATCCTCTTCGGGTTCGCCAGCCTGGGGTGGAAAGCCCGTTGATCAACGGCTCGCCGTGGGCGTACACGCCAATGGCAGGGAAATCCCCACCGCCATACATTGCAACTTCTTCTATGAGGCCGACTGAACCCGCGTGGCGGCCACCCGCCGGGCGCGCCAGGGCGCGAACCCAGGTGCTGGCGGGAAGGTTGAGGTCCGTGGCCCTCCATCCTCCATGAATATGCTCCGCGAAACCGGCTTGCTGCCAATCGCCACCGGTCCAGTACGCAAATTCGACCTGACTGACTTGCGGGGCACTGCCACCACGCAGCCAGTCGATTTGCGAGATGCCTGTGACCGTTAACGCGGATGTCGCGGGATCATTGCCAAGTCTCGCAATCCGATCGGTTGGCAATCCTCCAATGCGGGTAAACTCCCCGCCCGCCAGAACCTTTCCGTCCCCCTGCAACGCCAACGCCAACACTTGGCCATCGGCATCAGGATCAAAGGCCTCATCCAGCGTTCCGTCCGCGTTCAACCTGGCAATCCGGCTGCGGGGTTGTCCCCCGATCGTGGTGAAGTCCCCTCCCAGGAGGATTTTGCCATCCGCCTGCAAGGCTAGGGAGTGAACCGTGAGATTTGCATCGTTATCGAGTGTTTCGTCCAGCGTGCCGTCGACGTGCAGACGCGCGATCCGCCGCCGCGTTTGACCCGCGATCCATGTGAATTGTCCCCCAACCACAATTTTTCCGTCCACCTGCAGCGCGATGGCATGAACGATCCCCGCATTTGAGGTCGCGAAACTTTCATCCAAGGACCCATTCGCATTCAGGCGGGCAATGCGTGGAGCGGGCTGACCTCCGACGTTGCTGAAATGCCCCCCAATCAAAATCCTGCCATCCGGCTGCAATGCGATCGCGTTCACCATCCCGTCTAGGTTTGGCTCAAAATCCTCATCCAACGAGCCGTCCATGTTGAGCCGCACCAGTCGGTTGCGAGGCTGACCTGAAAATGTCGTGAATGCGCCCCCGACCAAAATTTTCCCGTCAGGCTGTATGGCAAAGGCATTGACCGTGCTGCTTGCATCGGTGGTAAAACTTGTGTCTAGTATGCCGTTGGCTTTCAGACGAGCAATGCGGTCTCGCATTTCCCCATCGACATACCTGAACGTCCCCCCGATCAGGATCTTCCCATCCGACTGCAGCGCGACGGCATGGATCGGTCCTCCAATGTTGGGTTCAAAGCCCGTCTCCAGGGACCCATCCGGGTGCAAACGCGCGAGCCGATTGCGCGACTGTCCACCCAGGCTGGTGAATTGCCCCCCGACCAGCACTTTCCCGTCCGGCTGCAAGGCCAGGGCCATCACCGTGTTGTTGGCATCGGAAACAAAGCCCTCATCAGCCTGAAAAGCGGTCCCGTTCAAACGAATCGCAAAGGGCGACTGATTCCCGTCATTACTGGACACGGTCAAATGGGCCGCGCGTTTTTTTCCGTTCAGCGGATGGAAGATTACGGAGATTGACCCTCGAAACTCGAAAAATCCCCCCCGATGAGAATTTTTCCATCCGGCTGAACAAGAAGCGTCTTGATCACATGATTACCCCATTCCCTGAAAAAAATGGGAGTAAACGTTTCATCCGGCGTGCCGTCAGCGTTTAATCGCGCGATGTGGTTTTGTGCTTCACCCGCAATACTCGTGAATTGCCCGCCGGCCAAAATTTTCCCGTCCGCTTGCAAGGCCAGGGTATGAACGGCGCCATTGGCTTCGGGATCAAAGTCCGCGTCCAGAGAGCCATCCGCGTGCAAGCGCGCGATTCGGTGGCGCGGCTGCCCGCCAACCATGCCAAACACGCCACCGAGCAAAATCTTCCCGTCCGGCTGCACCCCCAAGGTGTGCACCGCACCGTCGGCATCCGGATCAAAGTCCGTGTCCAAAGATCCGTCCACATTCAGCCGGGCAATCCGGTTGCGTGTTTGCCCGCCAATGCTTGTGAACTGACCTCCGACGAGAATTTTTCCATCCGGCTGTACCACGACGGCAAAGACGGTTCCATCGGCACTTGGATCAAACCCCTCCTCCACCGAACCATCCGGATGCAAGCGCACCATTGGGTTGCGAGGCCCTCCGCCGATCACTGTGAAATCTCCCCCGGCCAAAATCTTTCCATCCGGCTGAAG
>PXDP01000245.1 GCA_003565035.1 PVC group bacterium
AGACCGAGGCCCTGTGTCAAATTCGGAAGTGGATCGATGAGGGCCAGCGGGTTGCCCTGACTTGCTTCGAACGGCATCCCGAACAATGCCACCGCCATTGCGTGGCGGACGGGCTTGCGAAACGGCTCAGCAGGCAATATATGCCGCAGCACCTATAGGGAAAAGTCCGGAAATCCGAAATTTCAATCTTTTAATTTGCTGACGATAGTCGTACTCTCAATATATGCTCCCAAAACCTCTAAAAAGACTGTTATGAGTGATAAAACTGTATTGGAAATGTCTGATCAAGAAATACAAAACACCTATGAGCTGTTCATGCAAAAATCTTTGCATGAAGTACACCCTGCCGAGTTTGATGATTCACGTGGAACCGATGGTTTCTTCAAGCGTGCTAGCATCTTAAAGGAAGGGCATGTTGCATACTCCATTTTTTCCAACGCCCGCGTAGGGGAATAAGGATGCCAAGCTGGAATCAAGTCCTGGAGGAGCTTCACGAGTGTCCGCGCAAAGACGCTTTAGATTATGTCCGCCGTTCCTATCTCCAAAAACTTTCCGACAAACGCGGTCGAAATGTCATTGCGTACATTCATCATTGCTATATGCACACCTTCGCTAATTCTCCGGCGATCAAGATTGTGGAGAACCAAAGCGGAAAGGCGGTGGTGGCTTTGGAATATTCACGCAACAGCGCATAACCCCAATCCGGGAAGGTACGGGAAATATGCCCACACTTGATTTTAAAGGGAAACAGTTTGTCTGGTCGCATCACTTGAGCGTTCCGTTTCGGGAGCTGAAGGTGGAGGCGGGGTTGTCGTTGCCGGAGGCGGGGAAGACGGCTTCGTTGGATGACAACCTGATTATTCACGGGGATAATTTGGAGGCGCTGAAGGCACTGCTGCCGACCCATGCGGGTAAAGTCGACTGCATCTTCATCGATCCGCCTTACAATACCGGGAATGAGGGCTGGTGCTACAATGACAATGTCCGATCTCCCCTGATGAAGGAATGGCTGAAGAAATCCGGAAATCCGGTCGATAAGGAGGACCTTGAGCGTCACGACAAGTGGCTCTGCATGATGTGGCCCCGGCTTTGTCTGCTGCATGAGTTGTTGGCGGATGACGGGGTGATGTTTATCACCCTGGATGATAATGAGCAGCACCGGGCTAGGGTAGTACTGGATGAGATTTTCCAAAATGAAGATGCTTTTTACGGCCAGATCGCTTGGCAGAAGAAAT
Source organism: PVC group bacterium (assembly GCA_003565035.1). Lineage (GTDB taxonomy): Bacteria > Verrucomicrobiota > Kiritimatiellia > SS1-B-03-39 > UBA6053 > PXAS01. The sequence goes on from PXDP01000245.1 coordinate 1,236, forward strand.
ACGCCACATCAAATGATGCCACCGGCCTTTCCACGATGTTTGATCACGTCCTGATTTATAGGAAATCAAAAGATTTTGAGAGAGGGCTTGTCGAGAGGGATATTTCAGAAGACCAAAACTACAAATACGAAGATGATGGTGGAGTTTTCAGAATAGACAACTACACCTGCAACAAGACCGCAGATGAACGACCTAATCTTTATTATTCTGTTGTAAACCCAAATACTGGTGAAGAAATTTGGCCAAAGAAAAATAGAGTTTGGGCCTATTCCAAAGAGACACATCAAAAGAATGTAGATAATAATATGATTTGGTGGGGTGTAGATGGTAAATCTAGTGTGCCGGCTTATAAGCGTTACTTAAACAAATTACGAGGTGGTGGAGGTACAGTTCCAAGCACTTGGTGGCCGCATGATTTTGCAGGACATACTGACGAATCAAAAAAAGAGCTGAGGCAAATTTTGGGAGAAAGTTCATCTGAATTCTTCACCCCCAAACCCGTCCGCCTGCTATCCCGTATTCTCGAAATCGCCACGAATGAAAACTCAATCATCCTCGACTCTTTCGCGGGATCGGGGACGACAGGTCATGCGGTGTTGGAGGCGAACCGGAAAGGGGGGAACCGGAAATTTATTCTGGTGGAATGCGAGGAGTATGCGGATACGTTGACGGCGGAGCGGGTGCGGCGGGTGATTCAGGGGTATTCGTTCAAGGGCTCGCAGCGGGAGGAACTGCTGAATGAGAAGATCACCTGGTCTGTTTTCGAAAAGAAACATCGTCAATTGCTGGAAAAAATCGACGGGATCGAGGCGTTGTATGGTCACGAGTACGACAAGATCAAAAAGGAGATTAAAGACGGGGTGTTGACGGTGACGGGGGAGCGGAAAATCAAAGAGAAGGTTCCGGGTATTGGCGGGAGTTTCACCTTTTGCCGCCTGGGCGAGCCGATGGACATTGAGCATTTGCTGTCCGGGAAGTCTCTTCCGGCGTATGAGGCGCTGGCGCGGTATGTGTTCTACACGGCGACCGGCCGTTCGCTGGACAAGCTGCCCCCGCCTTCAGCTGACGGCTTCATCGGGGAGACGGATCTCTACCGGGTGCATCTGTTTTATCAGCCGGACCTCGAATGGCTGCGGTCAAACGAGTCCGCTCTGAACGCGCAGAAAGCGGAGGCGGTGGCGAAAGGGAACAAGGGCGGCAAACGGGCGGTGGTCTTTGCGACCTGCAAGTTCATGAGCCAGAAAGACCTGACCCCCAAGCGCATCGAGTTCTGCCAGCTTCCGTATGCCATTCACAAAATCCTTGGCTCCGAATGAATTCAACCACGGATGGACACCGATGAACACGGATTTTATGCGAAAGCCTATGAGGCAGGGAGAAGAAAGCTGTTTGAAAAGATGGATTTATGGAGCTTTGATTCTGCTGACGTTTATGCTTTTTGGAGCGGTCCTTGCGCTTGCAGCTCATTTTTTCGGTTCGGGGTGGACGGTTGCCATTCTGATCTGCGCGTCTGGCTTACTTTCCATTATTATTTGGAAGCAAAAACGGAAATTTCAGGTGCTTCTTGAAAATTTAACCGTCAAGGAGGCTGAAGATTATAAGCACTTATGCAGCGAATTGGGTATTGAGGAGCCTTTCTGTGACCTTGAAGAAGCGGAGCTGAATTGGGTTGGAAAAACCTTTGATGTCTTTTTGGGGGGGCTGTCATTTGTGGGGCCCATCACGATTTCCCAGCTGGCGCGCGGGGAGCGGATCACATTGGACACGGCTTTCTCTGGCCGGGACATGTTTTTCGCGTTTGTCGGCTGTGGTTTATATCTGCTCATCCGGAAAAAACTCCTGAACCGCTTCATCATCACCCGTAAAGTATCTTCATGGAACTGAAAGAGTATCAACAATCTGTTTTGTCGAAACTCGACCGATATCTGTCGGTGTTGGGCGAGGAGCGGGAGGATGCGGAGGCTTATGCGGAATTTCAGCGCTCGCGGGGAAAAGAGGCGGGCGCGGTGGATTGGTGTCTTGCGGCTTGGGATAAGTTGAATGAGGCCAGGGTGTTGCCGCTGCTTTCGGTGAAGGGCGAACTGCATCCTGCGGGTTGGCTGTCACGGCGGGACGGCTTGCACCGTCCGATTCCGAATATCTGTCTGAAGGTGCCGACGGGCGGGGGCAAAACACTGCTTGCGGCGGCGGCACTGGAGCGGATCCATACTGATTTTCTGAAACGTCAGACGGGGTTGGTGCTGTGGGTGGTGCCGAGCGAGGCGATTTACCGTCAGACCTGGAAACACCTGGCTAACCGGGAGCATCCGTATCGTCAAATGCTGGAGCGGGCCTCGGGCGGAAGGGTGAAGATGCTGGAGAAGGCGGACGCGTTCACGAAACGGGATGTGGCGGAGCGACTCTGCGTGATGTTGCTGATGCTGCCCTCGGCGGCGCGGAAAACCAAAGAAACCCTGCGTTTGTTCCGTGACAGCGGAAAATTCACCTCGTTTTTTCCCTTGGAGGATGATGCGGGCGCGAATCAGGCGATGCTGGAGACGGTTCCGAATTTGGACTGCAACGATTTGGCGGATATGGGTTGGGCACAGGGGATTCCTCCGGGATCGGTGTCCCTGAAGCAGAGTTTGGGCAATGTACTGCGCTTGACGCGGCCGGTGGTGGTGATCGATGAGGGGCATAAGGCGTATTCAGATACGGCGAGGGACACGCTGGGGGGCTTTAATCCGTTGTTTATGCTGGAGCTTTCAGCCACCCCGAACACGAACGGAAAGCATCAGTCGAACGTGCTGGTGAATGTGCCGGGGGCGGACTTGAAAGACGAGGAGATGATCAAGCTGCCGATTAATGTGATTAATGAGGAGAGGGCGGACTGGAAGCAGACGCTGACGCTTACGGCGGAGAGGCGGGACGCTTTGGAGCGGGAAGCGGAAAAACTCCGGGCGGCGACGGGGCGTTATATTCGTCCGCTTGCCCTGGTCCGGGTGGAGCGTACGGGAAAGGATCAGCGGGATTCGGGGTTTGTGCACGCAGAGGATGTGCGGGAGTTTTTGCAGGATAAACTGGGCGTGCCTGAGGAGCACATCCGCCTGAAAACATCGGAGTCCGACGAACTGGGGAGCGATGATCTGCTGGTGGAAACATGCGCAGTGCGTTGGATTATCAC
>PXDP01000263.1 GCA_003565035.1 PVC group bacterium
GGGGACTGCTGTACCTTGCAATGGAAGTCTGTGGATCTGCAAAGCGGGTTTATCACCGTCAGGACATCCAAAACCCGGGAGACCTGCCAGATCCCCATCCTACCCCTGCTCCGCAAGGAGCTTGAAGGTATTCCAAAAGAAAACCCGGATCTGTTTCCGGAAGCGGCGTCTCTGTACAGCGACCCGAAATCGCGGCATCTGCTTGACACCCGTTTCTCCGCCATGATGCGTCAGGCCGGTTTCGATTCCGGTGCGGGCGGGGAAAAGAAAAAACTCATCCGGGACAGACCCGGCCTCAAAACAGCGGACAGAGAAACGATCATATCCATCGCCGCCGAGGCAGTGGAACAGGCCGGGTACCAACTCCGGAAAAAGCGGGTCATGCTGGAGGTTCTCTCCCTTTACCTCTCCGGTAAAACCTTGCCGGAGGTGAGCAAGGACCTGGGAGTCGCCAAAGCCACGGTGAGCCTGCACCTCAACGCCCTGGAGGAGATCACGGGATATGAGGTTCTCCGCCGCCCTAAAAGGGCTGGGAAACGGCTTGGCGGGATTGTGGAGGACAATGGCGGGCAGCGCTTGAAACGCGGGAGTATTCGGGGCTGGCACAGCTTCCGGACCACCTTCGTCACCCGGGCGCTCACTGCGGGCATGGCGGAAGAATTGGTGCGGAGGGTAACAGGGCACACGACGGTTGACGTCGTGCGCACTCATTACCTGCAACCGGACCGGGATGACTTTCGTCGGGAGTTCGAGCGTGTCGCCCCCCGGATGACCCTGGAGGGCGGCCAGAAAACTCAAATACCGGAGAAGAGGCAGACCGTACTCGACGTACTTGAGGCCATGGACACCCGGACATGGAGGCGAAAAAGGGATGAACTGATAACCCTCATATGCGAGGAGCAGACCCTATGGTGAGCAAGAAGAATAAACCATCCGCACCGACTTCTTCCAAAGTTGGCAGGGGGGAAGAGAATCCGAAAGCGACGACGGGGCCGACTGGCAGATTCACCCAACTCCCCGAAAAGAGGCCTGAGCTGAAAATCGCCTGGGGCGCGGACAAACCCCTCAACATCGAAGATATTCTGGTCCGGGACTGGAAACGGAATAAGTGGCACAGAACGTATGATGAGGTAGAAAACGCCTTATTTGCTCGCGAGTTCACTCCAACACCCCGGTTAAACACCCCGGGCAGTGGCCGACCTGATGCGGATAAACATCGAAATAGAATCCTGACCGCCGTCGAAGAAGTGCTGGACATCTGGCACCATGATCTGGAGATCATTTTTCAAGGCTCCTCCTGGCGGGATTCGCCCCCCGGGAACCCGGAACACGCAACCTCATCATGTGTCATCGAACGGAACCTTGACTACATCTCCAAGCTGCTCGACGGGGGTGGTTTGATGGGTTGGCAAAAGCTCGTTCAAGAAACATCCACCCCGCCCGCAAATCTTTTCGATTACGGCTACCGATGGCATTTTCTTTACCCCTGGCTGCGCTTTGTAAGCAGTGACGATTCCGAGGGGGTGAAGCTCGAACGGGTTCTAGACAATCTTTCCCAAAATATTCATCAGGTAGACCCGGAGCAATACCTCACCTTGGACAGAAGCTCTGTGCTCGCGCTGTTCTTCACTCAAAAACTCCTCACTCAACTCGGTCACCCCAAGGTGGCTGAGGCCCTCCATCGAGGATATCAACCTCCCCCGGAGGGGATATGCGACGACAGGCCCAGACTCAGCCGTACCGAATATGCAGTCGAGTTTGGAATCGATCTGGCGAGAGCGGCGATGGAGGAGGCGATCCAAAAGAGCGGAAACGCAGACGCTTTGGCGGCTCGGCCCCTGCCGAACTTTACAGAAAAGGGGCGTTTCCAGTTCTCAAAGGATTTCAAAAAGATTTACTACGAAGGCACAATTGTTTGCGATTACACGAAAACTTGTTTTCTGGTGAAACTTCTTGAGCATCTTTTCTGGATGCAATCACAAAGCTACAGGGGCGGCAAATATGCTAAAGTTTCCGATATCGATTCGGAAAAAAAGGCTAAAAAACTAACCCGTATCCTAAAAGATGTTAAAAATCCTAACCACAAAGAAGTGATTAAGCGGATTATTATCTCCGAGGACGAGCAAGTTTCAGAACCGAGATACAAATTGAACCCTGCGTACCGCTATTCAATCAAAAGCTAGATCCAAAGGGTATTTCACCCTTCACGAGCGTTTTTCCGTGCATTTGCCGGAAAGTTTAGTATCCCCAATAAACGCTTTGAGGGAGTTCGGCGGGGGTGTGCCCTGTGCGAAGCTTCTTGATTCCGTTTTCAAACCCATGATGCAGTCCGAGCCCACCCAACTTTTGGAAACCCTCATCAACCCGGTCGAACTGAATCCGCTTGGATTCTCCAGCAACCGGAGTGGGGGGCACATGGCCCGGTCCATGATGTTCACCGAGATTCAAATCCTCTGTAATTCATTGGCTCCCGCTGCGGCACTGGAAACCTATTACCAGGCGGTGGTGGAGGAAAACCAGCTGGGAAAACCAACCTTCAGCAGCCGCAAGCTGAGTTACGAGCATCTTCGGTCCCTCTATGGTCTTGATCCGTCTGCCCCCTTGTTCAGGGTCTTCCGTTTGCTCGGGGCAGAAGAACCGGAGGCCCTTCCCACGTTAGCACTGGTGTGTTGCTATTGCCGGGATCTCCAATTGCGTGCAAGTTTCCCGGCGATCGAAACGCTCAGTCCGGGCGATCCGTGGGACAAGGTGCGAATGCGAGACTGGCTGTCCAATGTATTCCAATATTCCCCGATCATGCTGGAAGCTCTGGCCCAACGGGTAAACGGATCCTGGACCACCGCCGGTCATCTGTCGGGCAAGGTGCGGAAAATTCGCCGCGTTCCCGATCCCCATCCAGCCTCCACCGCTTTCGCTCTCTTCGCGGGCTGGCTCACCGGTTTACGGGGGCGCTACCTGCTGGACTCCGTCTATCCTCGCCTCGTGCTCAACGATGATCGCCTGGTTTCTGACCATCTCAACGAAGCGGGCGGACGTGACTGGGTGCGCTACCGCTCCGCCGGGGGCATCCTCGAAATCGACTTCAGTCCCCTGTTGGAACCCCACGAACTGGAGGCCCTGCATGTCCCGCATTGACCAGTTGCTCGAACGCTATCGCACGCACATCTCTCAACCGCTGCGCAACGGACTCCCCCTCAGTCAGCGGATCTGGTTTGTCGTCCACGATCCCGAAGACGAACGCCGGTTGCGCAGCCGCCTCTCGGAATTCGAGATCAGCACCCGAGATACCGGACTCGGCTGGACCACCCTCAGCCTCGACGGCACCTACGCCCGCTGGCTTGAAAGCTTTGAAGACGAAGAACGCGAACAAGTGGTCATGGACCCCGAACTCACCGTCACTTACGCCGAAACCGGCTTTCAGGACTTCCTCTGCGAACGAATCCAAGCCTGGATTGAAACGGTATCTTCCGATCTGGCCCCCCGCACGGTCTTCGCCTTGACCGGCCTGATGGAGCTGTACGATTTTCTGCATGTGTCTGCGATTCTCGATGCCCTGGACACCCGCTTTCCCGGCGTGCTGCTCGTCTTCTTCCCCGGCGAGCGTGAAGGCAACCGCTATAAATTCCTCGGGGTCCGCGAAGGCTGGGATTACCTCGCCGTCCCCATCCTACCCGAAGCCTGATCCATGAAAAACCGCGATATCTTCCTCAAAGACCCCCTGAGCTGGACCCTTGCCAACGACGGGGTCTCCAGCAACAACGACACCGATGCGCCCACCCTGCGCTACGAGTTGGAGACCTTCGTCTGTGACGGTGAGTACCGAAATGGACTCCTCAAGATGCTCCAGGGCTACCTCTCCCGCCTCGGCCAGGAACAGGCCGGGGCCTGGGTCAGCGGTTTCTACGGCTCCGGCAAATCCCATCTCGTCAAAGTGCTGCGCTATCTCTGGACCGATTACCGCTTCCCGGAAGGAGATGCCGCCCGCACCCTCTGTACTTTGCCCCCCGAAATCAGCGAACTCCTGCTCGAACTCAACACACGCGGCAAACAGGGAGCAGGCCTCCACGCCGCAGGGGGAACCCTCAAAGCGGGCAGCGGCGATGTCCGCGCCCGCGTCCTCGGCATCCTCTTCCGCTCCGTAGGTCTGCCCGAAAAAGTCAGTGTCGCCCGCCTCGTCCTCGACCTCCGTGAGGATGGCAAAGAGGAGGCCATCTTCCAGGCCATCACCGACGAAGGCAAGGAGCCCCTCACCGAGGCCTCCCGCATGTACACCTCCCGCAGCTTTCAGGAGGCCTATCTCGCCCAATATCCCCACCACGGCGACAC
>PXDP01000351.1 GCA_003565035.1 PVC group bacterium
GAACGAATTGGCAAACAGCTCAAAGAGGTTGAAGGGCATATTGCCCGCGGTCACGCCCGCCTCAGCAACGATGCTTTTGTGAATAAAGCTCCGCCGCACGTGGTGGCGCAGATTCAGGGGCAGCAGGACGGACTCATCGAGAAAGCTGAAAAGCTGCGGGCGCTTCTGAACAGTTTGAGCGGTTCTAAAGCGTAAATCCCTCTTATTTAAACGATTTGCCATGGGACTTTGTTGTCGCAATTGACCTCGCTGACCGGGTGATGAGGCATTCCGGTTTTGCGCAAAGTCACTTGATGAAGGTTCGTGGTGCTTTTCCATTGACAATTCCCGTATGAAATGGTTCGTTCCCGCCCACTTTTCCAAACGTAGAACCTTTTGTTCAGGAGATTTACCCATGTCAATGCATCGCAGCCTTAAAGGATCCAGTAAAATTGCCAAGCGTCGGAACGTTTTGAAGCGTTTTGAGCGTGTGGATATTCTTAAATCCCGCGGCGAATGGAAGGATGGCGACCGTGCCTTCGGATTGCGCAAAACCAAACCCGTCGAATAACGAACCCATCCGTCTGAACCGCTACCTGGCTCAATGCGGGCTGGGGTCGCGCCGCGCCTGTGACCGTCTTATTGAAGGCGGTCTGGTGTCCATCGACGGAAAACCCGTCACCTCACTGGGGGTGCGGGTTTTTCCGTTTCGGGATCACGTCACGGTGGACGGGCGGCCGGTGCGGCTGGAATCCACGCGGGTGCTTATGGTGCACAAGCCGCGCAATATTCTGTGCACGGCTCACGACCCCGAGGGACGCCGGACGATTCTGGAGATGCTGCCGGAGGCCTGGCAGGGCCTGCGCCTGTATCCGGTCGGCCGCCTGGACCGCAACAGCGAGGGCCTGATTTTGGTGACCAACGACGGCGAGCTGGCCAATCACCTTATGCATCCGCGCTATCACGTGGAAAAGGAGTACATTGTCTGGCTCCGGCTGCCGCTCACAGAGGAACAGGGCCGGGCGATGCTCCGGGGGGTGATGGACCGCGGCGAGCGGCTGGCGGCCCTTCGTATTGAACCGGTGCCCACCAAAGGACGATATACCTGCTACAGCATGGTGCTGGGGGAGGGGCGGAACCGTCATATCCGGCGGATGTGTGAAACGGTGGAGGCCTCGGTGGCCCGCATCAAACGCATCCGGCTCGGCGGCCTGTCCCTGGGAGAACTTCCGGTAGGCTCCTGCCGGGAATTGACCCCGCGCGAATTGTCGTTTCTGCGCAAGGATGTCGGGCTCTGAGGCGGGAAAGCCGGATTTTATCCGTCACAAACGTCAACAGGAGCTCCCGGTCTGAAAATCCTCCCACAAAAGGCTTGCATCCCTTCAGGATTCCCGTTGATATTGTCCCATTGATCGCCCGTAACCTTTTCCGGAGTTTTCCATGACGTTTTCCCGATTTCTTTCCGCTGTTTTTATCAGTTTGTTGGGCTTTAGCCTGACCGCCCAGGCACAGGATGATTTGTTTGAACGTGCACCCTGGAGTTACAGTATTGGGTTGGGTCGCATTGATTTTGAGGGAGACTGGGAAGTGGAGGACAGCACCTTTATCACCCTGCGCGCGATGTACAACATCGACAAGCGCTGGGGCTGGGAAGGAATTCTGGATATTTTTCCGGAATTGAAAGGAAAATCCGGCGAAAATCCCGAGCGCCGCCGCCTGGGAGGCAACGTGGGGCTGGAGCCGGATGCGGACAGTGCCTGGGGGTTCCGTCTGGGATTTGACTTAAACTATCATTTGCGGACGATTGAAAATCTTCGATGGGATCCGTATTTGAGTCTTGGCCTGGGGTATTCCTACATTTCCGAAGAGATCCGGATGGGTCGCAATGATCTCCTGGTTTACGCCGGTGGCGGTATGATGTATCATTTTGGAGACGCCTGGGCGCTGCGTGCGGACGCGCAGACACAAGTCGTCAGCCGCCAGACCGATTTTAACCTTCTTTACAGCGTGGGTATTAATTACCGCCCCAACACCGCGCGTGCCCCGGAATTCCGTTTGACGGGTCTTTCCCGGACGCTGGACTCCGATGGAGACGGCCTGACGGACTGGGAGGAAATTCATGTGTACGGGACCGATCCGCACAATTGGGACACGGACGGGGACGGCATTTCCGACGGGGACGAAGTGCATAAATACGGCACCGATCCCCTCAACCCGGATACGGACGGGGACGGATTGACCGACTGGGAGGAAATTTATGTCTACGGAACCGATCCTCTGAATCCTGACACGGACGGTGACGGGCTCACCGACGGAGAGGAAGTTCTGATTTTCGGAACGGATCCTCTGAATCCCGATACCGACGGCGACGGGTTGTCGGACGGTGCCGAGGCGAATATTTACGGAACCGATCCCCTCAATCCCGACACCGACGGCGACGGGCTGACCGACGGGGAAGAGGTGCTGGTCTACGGCACCGACCCGCTGAATCCTGACACCGATGGCGGCGGTGTGTGGGACGGTCATGAAGTTCTCATCGACGGCACCGATCCGCTGGAGCCGCGGGATGACTTTCTCCGCTTTGAGATCGACATTGAGTTTGATGTGGACAAAGCCACGATTCGTCAGGTGAACATTGAGGACCTGCAGAAGGTGATTCAACTGATGGATAGCGTTCCGCGTTCCACCGCCGTGGTGGAGGGTCATGCCGACCGTCGTCCTAGATCTGACCGCAATTATAACATCCGCCTGTCTCAGCGCCGGGCCGAGGCTGTCCGTCAGTTTATTCTGGAGAACAGTAATATTGGCGGCGACCGCATTACCGCCCGCGGGTTTGGCTTTGACATGCCCCGGGCTCCGAACGACACCGAAGAGAACATGCAGCGCAACCGCCGCGTGGAAATCTACATCAACCGGAACAGCCCGGTCGAGCCCTCCCGATGAGGCTGCGTGTCCCCCCCGGCACTCTGTTCTCCGGCCGGACCCTGGTCTGGCCGGGGCTTTTTGTGCTGATTCTGTTTTTTTCGGCCTGCGGACGCAAATCCGGGACCGATGCGCTGGAGCATGAACATCCCCGCATGAAAGAGGCGGCCCGCTTGGTGCAACAGCAGGATCTGGAGGGCGCCATGGCAATTTATGAGCGTCTGCTCCGGCGTGACCCTGAATTCGCCACCGCGCATCTTCAGCTGGGCATGGCGTACCAGACCCTTCGCGATCCGGTGGCGGCGGCCTATCATTTCCGCCGGTATTTGGATCAGCGTCCGGAAGGGGCCAAAGCGGAGATTGTGGAGCAGATGCTGCAGAGTGAGCTGATCCGGCTGGTGGATCAGCACCCGGCAATCCGGGCGATGCAGCCACCGGATATTGTGGAACTTCAGGATGAGATTGCCCGCCTGCGGGAGCAGTTGCAGCATGCACAGATGCGGCTGTCACGTTTTGAGGTGGAGGCGCAGCAGACCCGCCGCAACGGAACCGGGGGAGGGGACAGCGCGCCCCCTCCGTCCGCACCGCGGGACAGTACGGGTCCGTCCGCCCGCCCCCAGGCTGAACCCACGCCTGCGGTGTCGGCCGCGCCCTCGGCCCCGGTTTCCCGGACGTATACCGTGCGTCCCGGCGATAATTTGAGTGTTATTTCCCAAAGAATGTACAACACACCCCACCGCTGGCGGGAAATTCTGGAGGCCAACCGGGAAACCCTGCCCAATGAGCGGGCGCTGCGGCCCGGACAGACCCTGGTGATCCCCTGATCGTTGATTCCCTGATCTATTGGGGTTTATCATGACTTCGGGCACAATTTTGTTGCTCCGGTCGGATGAACGTCATTCTTTTTAAATTGTGTCTTGCACCCCGGTTTCAATCGAATATATTTTCACTATGTCACAACCCCGGTATAAACCTTCCAACGCAATTTCGGCCTCGTCCGAAACGGACGGTTTGAAACGACGGCGGGTGGTGAAAGCCCGGCCTTTGGAGCCACTGGATCCGGAGCGTCGTTATGTTCAGCCGGAGGCCTCGCGTGCGGGATTCGCACCGTCTTTTTTCAGATGGACCTGGGGAGTGGCCAGACAGGGGCGGGAACATGGACGGAAAGTCAAAGTAAGTCGCGGCGCATTTGAGCCGGACGGATTGAGAGCACCCACCCAACAGCACCGTAAAAAAGCGCGGTTCAATCAATACTTTGAGCTGGGAACCGGCATTAAATTCCCTTCGGTGGAAATCAGTCAGGAAGACCGAATCCGCCGCAACCGGATTCTCTTCCTGTTGTCCCTGGTCGGTGTGGCCGCGTATTGCGCCTATTGGCTGCTTTCCGCGTAAGTGCCTTTCAAGC
>PXDP01000481.1 GCA_003565035.1 PVC group bacterium
AATTACATCCCCCGGGCCCGGGCTCTGCTTGGAAAAATGCACCTATACCGTCTGGCCGGGCTACCGCGTCAGCGCCTGGTTGCTGCGTCCGGACAATAACAAGCTTCCTGAACTCGGTGTGGTGGTCGGCCACGGCTACGGCGGACGCGAGGGCCCCGATCCCGACCGGGCCGGACCCGACCGGGCCGTCCTCTTTCCCGTCGCTCCCGGATTCCACATCTCCCCGGACAGCCGCGTCCCGCACAACGATTGCCAGAAGCATGTGATCCACGGCATTCAGTCTCCGCGCAGCTACATTCTCGCCGCCTGCGCCGCCGCCTTTTGGCGGGCGGTGGATGTACTCGAAGAACTTTTCGCCGGCCCCCTTCCCCACCTGCACTATATCGGATGGAGTTTCGGCGGAGGACTGGGCGCCCTCATGCTCCCCTGGGAACCGCGCTATCAGTCGGCGGAACTGGGTCAGGTCACCTTCGCCGACCATCCCTTCCGCGTCCGGCACGACTGCGTCGGCAGCGGCGCCGCCGTCCGGGAACTCTGGCTGCGCCATCCAGAAATCGAGGAAACCCTCCGATACTATGACGCCGCCAACAGCCTCCGCCACCTTCACATCCCCACCGCATTCGCCTGTTCGCAGTTCGATCCCGCCGTGCCGCCGCCCGGACAATGGGCCGCAGCCAACGCCCACCCCGGCCCCAAAATCATCAGCCCCTTTCCGCTCGGCCATTTTGACCTCCCATATCCCGCGCAAGACCAGGCCGAACGCGAACATCAGCAGCGGGTTAGCGAATTCTTCGGATTTCCGGGCCACACAGCTTTTCCCCTCACGCTCTAATGCAACAATTGTGGCTCCGGTCTCGCTTCGGAGAGCGATTTCCCGAATCAGCTTGCCTGCGACCGGACCGGCCGTGACCCGGATGGACCGCAAATGGGCGTCGCTGAAGCGCAGAGGGGCAGGCAAGGCCGGTGGAGGTGTTGGCCTGATCAGCGGCATGATAACCTTGGTGGCCACCGCACCCAACTTTAACGATCGATCCGCCCAATAGCTAAAGATTCCTGACCATCAAATCCACCACCAGGTCATTTCCTTGCAGCGGCCGGCTCCCCTCGTGCTCAAACGAATCGGCGGAGACGGAATGAACGCATTCAAAACCGCAGCGTTCATGACAGGCCCGGGATGCAGGACCGGTGCATTCCGCAAAGGCATGTTGAAAGCCCCGCTTCCGCACCTCGGCGAGAACCGTTTCCAGGAGACGGGTGGCAATTCCCCGCCCCTCATATCCGGGCGCCACCCCCAGAGCGGCGATATGCAGACAGGCCCCCGGCCTCCAAGCGACCCGCCCCGGTAACGGACGGCGAATCTCATTGAGAAATGCGCTCAAAACCTCAACTTTCTTCAACTCCGACTCGGAAAGATCATCCGGCAGCGTTTCCCCGCCGGTCATCAGAGGATCATCACACACCACAAAGGCCACCGCCCGGTCCCCGTTTTACTTGACATATTTATGCGTATGATGTATATGCATATGAATGAAAACAAGAATCACCTTAACCATAGATCCAAAGATTTCTTTCAAGGCAAAAACGGTGGCCCGTGAAAAAGGGACGAGTTTGTCGGCTTTGGTGGAAGAGCTGTTAGCCTCTGTGTCCGGTATGGAGATTCCTGACGAAACGATTGCGTTTTCAGAAAAATGGCGGGGAAAAGAACAACTGCGTACAGGAAATGACCCGCGGCTCGTCAAACTGAAATCAAAACACGCATTGGACGACAAATGAAACTATTTCTGGACACGGATATGCTGCTCGATGTGCTGCTTGACCGGCGGGAATTTTTCTTTGACAGCGCCAGAATCCTGGATTGGGCTCAATCGCATCCGGGTCAATGTGCCGTCTCGTGGCATGGCCTGGCAAACATCCATTATTTAAGCAAGAATGGTGCTGAAGAATTCATCCGCGACCTATTGCAATTTTGTGTGGTTCCGGCGGCGGGCACCCATGAGATGTCACGTGCTCTGGACATGGGGCTTGCCGATCTTGAAGATGCCCTGCAGGTCTCCGCCGCCCTTTTGTTTGGAGCCCGGATTCTTGTGACCCGAAATTTGGGGGACTACCGAAAAGCACCCATCAAGGCGATGCACCCCCGTGATCTAAAGCTGTAATGATCTATAAACGCCCAAGTTATTCTTTGACACAAATGAACAACACCGAGAGTTCCAAGCGTCTGGAAAGCCTGCTCGATGACGTTATCGGGCAAAAATAGGAAAACTTAGGCTTTGAAAAGAGAAGCCGTATCCCTGAAATGCAGAACTCGGGCCTCCTCATACTCCGGGGTCAACTCCCCACTGTAAATGACCGCCCCCGGCTGCACATGGTCAGCTGTACGGCGAAGGTAGCGAATCCCTTTCAGAAAATCAGGATTCCAGGTGCGGGACGCTTTGATCTCAATCGGCACCAGACTTCTTCCCTTTTGATAAAGCAAATCGACCTCATTTCCATTGTTGTCCCGGAAAAAAGAGAGATTCGGGAGGGTTCCACGGTTGAGCCGGGCTTTCATCGCTTCAGAGACCACCATATTTTCAAACAGTGCCCCCAGCAACGGATCACGCCCGACCTTATCCGCACTGTCGATTCCAAGCAAATGACATAAAAAACCCGTATCTGTGAAATACAGCTTGGCAGACTTGACCAGCCGTTTGCCAAAATTTTCGTAATAGGGCAACAAACGAAAGATCACAAATGAAGCCTCCAACACCGAGACCCATTGTTTCAGGGTTTTTCCCGTCACCCCAAGATCATTCGCCATGGATTCGTAATTCAGCAGTTGCCCTGCCCGGCCCGCCAGGTAATAAATAAATTGCTCAAATTGCCCCAGATCGCGAATGTTCAGAATCTGCCGGACATCCCGCTCCACATAGGTTTGCAAATAGTTTCGGGCATGACGCCCCGGATCCAGGTCTTCATCATAGACTCTTGGAAAAAAGCCCCGTTGAATCCACTCGTCCCGCTCCGCGTTCACCCCCGCATTCTGTAACTCTTCCATCGAAAGCGGCCAAAGCGTCAACATCGCTGTCCGTCCCGCCAGTGATTGGGTGACCGCCGCATGCAGAGACAAGTTATGACTTCCCGTCAGGATGTACTGACCCCGTTTTTTGCTTTCGTCCACGGCGACCTGGATGTACGAAAGAATATCCGGCACCCGTTGAATTTCATCAAAAATGACTGGAGCCGGATACGTCCGCATAAACGTCTTCGGATCTTCCAGCGCAAGCGCACGCACATCCGGTTGCTCCAGATTGCAGTAGTTATGGTCCGGAAACACAGCCCTCACCAGGGTTGTCTTACCGGACTGACGGGGACCGTTTACCGTCACCACCGGATATTCCCCGGCCACCGTAAGCAATTCTTGGGTTATGTTTCGCTCAATCATTCCTAAATTATACAATATCGGAATACAAAGTCAATATTGTATGGATTTTTGAAGGAGGAGGCTCGGACTCGGTGTCGCCGCCGAGCTGCTCGGCCTTTAAGATTGACTTTGCCAGGTTAGGAGACATGTTCCCCCATAGAAAGGAGGCGAAATGGATCCAAATACGAACCGAACCCTGATCGGCGGTGGTGAAGGCTTTGCGATTTACACCGCAGAAGCGCATGGGAAGCACCTTCTCATTCTCGACGAATCAACGTGCATTGGACTACTTTCGGACGAAGACGCGGAAGGCCTGTCCGGCGAGAAAATCCTGGAGTTTGCTTCAGAGATGGAACGTTCGGAGCATCTGAAAAAACTTCGCTATCGCCCCATCTCTCCGTGAAATTATGAGAGTGGACCGAGTGCTGAAGCCTTGTTTGCGGGAGCCTATCGCCGAAATCTTTGATGCCGCACGCATCCTCGACGCGGCGGTTTCTGCCCATATGCTAAGCAGAACCGACCTGGCGGCAGAGCTGATCCGCTTCGCTAACTTTCCTGCGATCCGGGAGTGGACGGAATCATTGTGGGGAAAGTGCAGTCCATACGTTGCGTTTCAGTCGCTCCCGAATTCACCACCCACCCTTGGCAAAGGTGAGCGTTTGCATCTTCGAATGCCCAACGCCGCCGAACGAGAGGCGTTGCACCGCCGTGATGGGTTTCATTGCCGGTTCTGTGGGATACCGTTGATCCGAAAAGAGGTGCGGGAGAAGCTCAGAAAAACCTACCCTGAATCCCTTTTGTGGGGGAAATCAAATTCCGCTCAACATGCCGCATTCCAGGCGATGTGGCTTCAATACGACCACGTTGTCCCTCATTCCCG
>PXDP01000046.1 GCA_003565035.1 PVC group bacterium
AAAAACGCCAGTGTTGGTCCAGGGTTTCCAGAAAGCTGGGGCTTCCCTTCCGCGCCAACAACAAATCCTTGCCCGAGTTATCGCTTTCCCCGAGAATTTCCCTGGACTGCGCCAGCGCGGCCTCGACCTCGAGGTTCACCAAAAATTGCGCGTTGTCCACCAGACTCCGGGCAACGTCCTTGCGATTCGCCGAGTCCTGGTGCTTGGCCTCCAGCGCCGCCATCATTTGGGTAAGCCGGATGTCGTTGTCCACCAGTCCATCCACCGCGTAGCCGGCGGGGTCGGTGAACTCCGCATTCAGGACCAGCAGCCGGATGATGTTGAGGGCGATTTCCGCGACATCGCCGGTGTTCACCGCCTGCTGGTGGGCGGCTTCCACTTTGTCCACGGCGTGTTCCAACAAAGTTTCCCGGACCACGCCGTAATCCTCCGGGGCGTCGAGGTCCATCATCTGTTGGTTTTCCGCGAAACGGACCGTGGCTATGGCCATGGCGAACACCTGGCTGGCGCTGGCGGCGTTGAAGACCTCCGCGTTCACAATCGCGCCGGTGGGCCCCAGACCGGCTTGGGCGTACAATTGCGCCGCCCCGTCGTTGAGGACCTGCGCCTGGAGCGCGGTGTCCGGGGTGTTGACCAAACCCAGCAACTGCCCCTCCGCGTGGGCGTCGATGTTGAAACGAACCGCCGCGAATTTCATGGGCAACGAGGCGTTTTCGGGCAGGGTCTCCAAGAGATTGTCCGCGGCGGCCACCATTTCCCCCGCGGCTTTGAGGAAAGCGGCCTGCACTTCAGGATCGTCGCCAAAGCCGGGGGTGGAGGACGCGATTTCCCGCGCACGCGCGAAAGCCTCCTGGGTTTTGAGCAAATTTTGCAGCAGGGTCAGATTCGGTTCCACCATCGCCTTGGCGGCGGAAAAGGGCTCGCCCACGGTTTGAATCATGTCCCGCAGCTTTTCCCGGGTGTCGAGCAGAGTCCCGTTGAGCAGGGGGATGACGTTTTCATTGGCGGCGGTGGTGACCCACGCGTCCAACGCGTCCAAAGGAATGGTGGTGACCGGGGCGACAAACTCTGGGGGCGCGCCCGGATCGATGTCCGCCGCCGAGGGGAAGTCCAGTTCCTGGGCGTCGCCCAAAAACGACTCCACCCCGGTGCCCACGGACGCGAAGATGGCGGCCACCGCCTCCAGGGTGTCCATGTCCGGCAGCGCGGCGGGATCGATCACCGGACGCAGCAAGCTGATTTCACTGAGCATTTCAAAACGAAGCGCCCCGCCGTAGGCCAGTTCGAAGACATACTCGGGATCGTCGATGGAAAGATAGCCGGAAACGGTATGACCGCCGGGAAGCGCCAACTCGGCGCCACCGGCGAGGGAAAAACGTCCCCGGTCGGTGACCCGAATGGCGAGCGGACGGCGAGCGGGCACGCGGATGACCACGTCCCCCCCGCTTCCGGGAACGGAGCTTTGTCCAAACGCGTTGAGATGGAAATTGCCGCGGGTGTCGAAGGAGGCCCGGGGCACGCTCAGCCGGGCGCTGAATTTGGGCAGGGCCACGTCCCCGGAAAAACGCCCGGCCATAAAACCGGTGCTGGGGTTGAAGCGGGCGGCCCCGGCGAGATTGTGTACGCGAATGTCCCCCGGCAGCAGCACGTCCCCCAGCCACGCGAGGGTGCCGGGGGCGTTCGCGGCGTCGTCGTAAATGCGCGTGGCCACCCGGCGGTAACCGGACAACAGCCGCGCCAGGGCGGCGATATGGGCCAGGCGCGACTCCCTGCGGGCGGTCAATTCGGCGGGCATAAGGGGTAACGTTTCAATTTCTTCACCCAGAACGCGGATGGCCTCCGCCAGGTGCTCCGCCGCGCGGTCGAGAAAGGCGAACTCGGGTTGGAGGGTGGAAGCGGGCTCGCCGCCGGACACCTTCACCACGCCATCGACGAGGATTTTCAGGCGGGAGCGGGGTTCCGCTTCCGAAACGGGCGTGGTCAAATCGGCGAGATCAAAATAATTGCGTCCCAAGCGTTCCGCGAGCAATGCGCCCTCCAGCCACTCCACCCAATCCTCCCCGCGCAGGCTGGTGTTGAAACGACCCGCCTGCATGAAGTCGCCCAGCACCCCGCGCAGATCGCCGTGCACGGCTTCGGCGTGGCTGGCCGCGTCCTCCGGCACCACGTCCAGAATGCGGCTGACAAATCGAAGCGCCTCCAACAGGCTGTCGCGACGGTTGGGACGCGAGGGATGGTTCAGCCAATGCTGCGCGATTTCTTCAATGCGGAAGGTGACCACGGGCTGGTTGAACAGCGCGGGAAATTCCTCGTCCAGGCCCAGCAACTGGATCTCCGCCATGAGGTCCAGCCGCTGGCGCATGAAAATCATCGCCGCCTCGAAACTGCCGCGCCGCAGCACATCCTGGTAATCGCTGTCGTGCGCGTCCAGAAAACGGGTGACCAGTTGGTGGGTGGCTTCGTCTACAGGCAGGTCCGCGAGGGCGTCCTCGGTGTTCGTGGCCTGTGCCAAACCCCGCAAATTGAGGAGGGTGGTCAGGGTGGAGGCCACGGAAAAGCGGTTCAATTCCAGCACCGCCGGATTGAGCAGCGGATCGAACTCGTCCGCCTCCACGCCCAGGCGGATGAAGAAAGCCCGGGCGACCTCCCCCATCCATTCGCCCAGAAGTTCGCGCACGTCGGGGGACAGCTCCGCTCCACCGCGTTCGACTTCGGCCACCAGATCCAGCCAGGCCTCCACGCTCCGCTCCAGTGCCGCGACCATCTCGCCGGGATCGCCATTCAAGACGCGCTCGCGCAAGGCGGCGGTGAACTCCTCCTCGAACTCCGCGAACACCCCGTCCAAGCTTTCATCCCCCGCCACCGCCGCCAGTCGGGCCACGCCCTGTTTCCACAGCACCATTTCCGGAAGTTCGTGCGCGGAGGCGGCACTCTTGCCCGCGTGACCCGTCAACTGCGCCAGCGCGTCGATGGCAAGCCCCCCGAGGGAGTGTCCCCCGGCGTGTTGGGCCACCGCGTGCCAGCCCCAGGCCTCCAGAGCGGCGGTGGCGGTGTTCGCGGGCTGAAGGAGCGGATGAAACTCGCGGTCGCGGTCCTCGCTGTCAATGCGAATCGCCCCGGCGGCGAAGTTGCGGTAGGCGTTGCGGGTTGCGCGCATCGCCTCTTCCGCCACGTTCATGGGCAAGTCCTCCGCCGCGCCGGGGACCAGGGTGTTGGGGTCCGGCGGCAGCAAGTCATTCAGCGAGCCGAGCGTCTCCAGGGTGAGTTGGTGCGCGGAGAGACTGAAACCCACCGTGCCGTCACGCCAGAAAACCGATCCAGACATACGCGCCCCGCTCGGCATGCGCAGGTGCGTCTCGCCCCCAAGCTCCACGCGCCAGTCGTTGTACAGGTGAAAGACCCAGGGCGCCTGACGGGGAATCCGCAGTTCCGCTCCCCCCGGCAAAAGAAACGTTCCCCACCAGGAGTAGCGATACCCCGCCTCGCCGGTGCGCGGGTCCAGCACCCGCTCCGCTTTTTGGGGAGGACCCGGCAACGGTGCCAGCCCCATCCCCTCCAAATCGGGGGCGGCGGCAATGCCCGCCAGGCCCTCGTGACCCAGAAAACCCTCCGTCCAAGGCGCGGGCGCGTCCGGAATCAGCCACAACAAGAGCGGATCGCCCGGGGACAAGCCCAAAAACTGCGAAAGGGTTTCTTTTTCGAAGGCGTCCAGGGTCAGCGCACGGGTCGTGCCGGAGGGAAGCGAAAGGGGTGAGGAATCGAAGGCACCCATGCGTACCTCCACGCCAAATTCCGTTTCGATGCGATATTCACCCCCGGAAAACAGCAGTTGCGCCCCGGGTGCGAAAGCGAAAGTCAGCCCGCTTTGCTGGCTTGCGGGGGCGCGCCCGTCGGGTCGATACTCAAAAGCTTGCAGGCTGCCGTCGGATTCCACGCGCGGGAAATGGCCCGGCCAGAGCGTGCCGTCCTCGTCCATGGGCACGAAGCGGCGTGGATCGACGAGCAGAAAACGCGCGGGTTCGGACTGTGCAACCGCCCCCGCCCCGTCGGCAGCCTCCGCGAAGAGTTCCACCTCGTTCGCGTGGTCCGGGTTGTAGGGTTCTTTCAACACCCACCAACTGTCCTGAGTATTTTCCGCCACGCCCCGGAGGGTGCCCCCGGTGTAAAAGGCCACCTGGGTCACATTGGCCGGGGAGGAGGCGATGACCGAGAAGGCCATCTCCGTCAACGAGGTTTCCGCGTCCAGATAGGCCACGATCGGCGACATGTAAATTCCCGCCGCC
>PXDP01000282.1 GCA_003565035.1 PVC group bacterium
CAACACCCGCTACCGCGCCGAAACGCAGCCCTGGGGCCGCGATGTCACTCAGGAAAGCTTTTGGCCCGGGGCCCAGAATGTGCAATGGTACAATACCATGCTTGAAGTCTTTGCCCCGGCCCTCAAAGCCGCCAATCCGGAGGTGCTCCTCGTTGCCGGATGGGATTTTCATATCCATCAAAACGGCTACGCCGCCTGGGAAACCGTCCACCGCCCCACCGTGGATGCAGGCATCGCGTGGATCGACGGCTACGCGGAACATCATTACGGCGGCGACACCCGCATTGTCGCCGCCTCTTACGAAATGCTTAACGCCTACACCCGCACCCGCCACGGACGTTTCCTGAAAGTCTACAATACCGAAGCCGGTGGCGATCTCGATCCCGAGCGTCCCGGCCCCGCGCAGGGAGGATACAACACCACCCCGCCCGAAATCCGCGACCGTGCCCACTACACCTACTTCATGCGCGACCTCCTCTACATGATCGACCGCATTCCCGACAAAGCCGAAGCCCGTGCCGCCCATGAGGCCCACCACGGCAACGGTGTCGCCACCGGCTTCAGAATGCTCCGCAATCTCCGCGGACGTCTCATGGAAACCCAGTCCCCCCATCCCGACATCTGGGTCACCGCCGCCCTGCGCGGCAACCGCCTCACCGTCGCTGTCTACAACGACCAGCGCAGTCCCCTCGACATGCCCCTGACCCTCACCGCGCCCCGCGGAACCACCTTCAGCGGCATTCTCCGCCGCCTGCCCAACGACAGCCTGGACATCCTGGAAACCGCCTCTCCCGCAGAGGGGTCCCGCCTGACCACCCGGGTCAGCCTTGCCGTGCGCGAAAGCGTCGTCTATGAAGTTACCCTCAAGGGCACGCCGAATCCGGTTCAGGTCACCACCGACCAATTTTACGCACCGGACATCCTGCAGCGGCTCCCGGCGGGAGAAACCCTGCCCATAAGCCTGAGCCTCCCTGGGGATGCCATCACAAACGTCGAATACGCCCATCTCCGCATCGTCCACGCCGGGATCCGGAATCAGCATCACACCTTTTTCTTCAACGGAAATCCACTGCCCTATCAGCACAACGATATCGGCATTTTTGACGTGCCCGTCCCCGGAGAATGGCTCCAGCCGGAAAACACCCTCGAAATCCGCGCCGCCGAAAGTGCCTCCACCGCCCGCATCGATACCGCAAGCCTTTTGATCAGTAATTAAAAAAAAACGCTCCTGACGAATCAGAAGCGTTGATGGGGAAAATAAAATGGCACCCCCAAGGGGACTCGAACCCCTGTTGCCGGGATGAAAACCCGAAGTCCTAGGCCACTAGACGATGGGGGCGTCAAAAGTGTTCGCAGGTACGTACACATTTTTTTTCAGAGGTCAACCCGAAAAAGAAAAAAACCGACACATTGCTGTGCCGGTTTTGGAGGATTTAAAGGATTAGCCGACAATCAAGGCTGGAAAATTCCGTTGGTTGCACGGGTGGGGTTTAAGTTGCCCCACGTCATGTCTCTTCGCACAATTTTGCTGGCGCCACCACCAATACGTACGATAATGAGTGTCGAGTCACCATAAGGAGTTTCATGTGGTGGGTTCCCTACGTTTGTCAAGGGTTGATTTTCGTTTGTCCCCCAATCCACCAGAGCCGATTCATTCAGATTCCGAGACACCATAAAAGGGGTTTGAGCGGGATCATCTGTGGAAAGGTTAGTAACAACCGACCAAGGATTATGAATACTCTGGAAGTTAGCCAGGGTATCTACACCAGGAACTCTGGAGGCTCTGAAGATTGAAAAGTCCTGGTCCAAAACCGCAGGTTCACCCGGAGCATTTCCCATAAGCCAAGTGAAATAGCTGGTGCTGTTCGTTTGATAGGTATTGGGAGGAGGGGGGTCTTCAGGAAAAAAGTTCCGACTTCCTCCACCACCGTCCGTAATCGTCGCGAATATCGACAAATAGATACTTCGGCCATTAGAGATCACTTGCGAATGGTTCGCACTTTCCAGGCCCTTGTTCACAGCAGGAACCAGTAGAGCGGCCAACACTCCGATGATCGCGATCACCACGAGCATTTCAATCAGCGTAAATCCGCTGTCTTTTGTCTTTTTTACGTTCATCATAGTCTCCGAGTTAGGTTTAGGTCTTCACGATCAAGGCATTCCAAGACGTTGGCATGCATCCTAGCCGAGCTTCTTCGGGAAAGTCAACACACTTTCGGCAAAGTTTGCTTTAAGATTCACACTTTTATCCTACCCGAATTTCAGTTTCCTGTTAAGGTATTGCCCATGAAAACATCCGAGTTTGATTACGATCTCCCTGAAAATCTCATTGCCCAGCACCCGGCCGAAATGCGGGATCAGGCCCGCATGCTCTGCCTGGACCGCGCATCCGGACGCCGCACGCACCGTATTGTGCACGATTTTCCGCATCTAATCCGCCCCGGCGACGCCCTGGTCCTGAACAACACCCGCGTAATCCCCGCCCGCACCCGCGGACACAAAGTTTCCGGCGGTCAGGTGGAATGCCTGTTTGTCGAACCGGTCGAAGACGCGGACCGGGAATGGCTGGTGATGATGAAAAGCAGCCGCCGCCCCAAGGTCGGTACACACATTCATTTCCCCGTGGAGCTCACCCTGGAGATTCTCGAACACCGCCCCGACGGCCTCAACCGCGTCCGCGCCTCCGGACCCGACTCGGTCCTCGACACCCTGGAGGAAATCGGCGAACCGCCCCTCCCCCCGTACATTCACCGCGATCACCTGGCCGAAGATGATCCCGAACGCTATCAGACCGTTTACGCAAAACATCCCGGCGCGGTCGCCGCCCCAACCGCCGGTCTGCATTTCACCCCGGAACTGCTCGATGAGGTCCGGGCCCGCGGGGCCCGGGTGGTTGAACTCACCCTGCATGTCGGCCCCGGCACCTTCCGGCCGGTGAAAAGCGACACCGTCGAAGATCACCACATGGATGAGGAACGCTACGAACTCACCGCCGAAGCGGCTGCGGCTCTCAACGCCACCCGCGATCAGGGCGGCCGCATCATCGCTGTCGGTTCCACCAGCGTCCGCACCCTTGAAACCGTTGTCGATGCCCACGGGCGCTTCGCGGCATCTAAAGGACGCTCCGGCATCTACATCTATCCCCCCTTCACCTTCCGGGCTGTGGATGCGGTGCTCACCAATTTTCACCTGCCCCGCTCCACCCTCCTCATGATGTTCAGCGCCTTCACCACCCGCGACATCATGCTCGAAGCC
This sequence comes from PVC group bacterium, assembly GCA_003565035.1. Lineage (GTDB taxonomy): Bacteria > Verrucomicrobiota > Kiritimatiellia > SS1-B-03-39 > UBA6053 > PXAS01. The sequence goes on from PXDP01000282.1 coordinate 3,256, forward strand.
TACCGCGAAGCCGTCCAACTCGAATACAGGTTCTTTTCTTATGGCGATTGCATGTTCATTCATTAATTCCCCTCAGCGCAAACTCCTGGCCTGGGCACTCGGATACACCCTCTTCCGACTCCTCACCTCGGCTTTTGTTCCGGTTCCTTTTGCCGTCCCCCTGGATCCCATTGCCATCTGTGCGGCCGGCATGATATCCGTCGGCGAGCGCCGTCTGCTTCCCGAAGCCCTCGTTCTCACCCTCGCCGGTATGATCGCCGGGGATCTCGCCGCCGGTCTCAGCGCCGCCAGCATTCTCCCCCGCGCACTGGGGATCTTTCTGCTCATGCTCGTGCTGCCCCGCAAAACCGATCCCCTGAGCATGACCCTCTTTCTCATCAGCACCCACGCCGTCTGGTCCGCCCTCGGCCCCGAATTCCGCGGCGAATTCCCCTTCAGTTACCTCTACGCGATTTTTGTCATTCAGGGGCTCCTGTTTCTGGGACTGCTCCTTCCCCTGTTGCCAAACGAACCCTTCCGTCCCGGCAAATTCACGGCGTTCCAGACGCTTCTCGCCCCGGCGGCGGTCCTTCTGCTCAGCCTCACGCTCCAGCCCCTGGCCCTCTGGCCGCCGCCCTCCCTCGGTCAATCCGGCGGCAACGCGTTGCGAATCCTGGCCACCCTTCTGATCCTGCCGCCCTTTATCCCCATGATTATCCGGTATACACTTCACCTCAAACGCCCACCGGACGCACAAACGCCTCACGAATCATTGAGGGACACCTCGAACTCCCCTGATTCTTTTAGGGACCGCTGATGGATTGCGGAGTGGATCTGATGCCGCTGGCATTAAGAAAGTGTCCAAAAAGGATACCTAATTCAAGCCACGCCCCCTCGCCATGCGTTGTCCGGCGTAGCCATCCGTTGGATGGATCTCAACATCTTTACAGTGACGAGCCCGCCACCCTGCTTGCCGGGGTGGAGGCAACGGTCAACACATTACGGCCTATCCCATCGCCCCTCCCCGGGGCCCGCGCCGCAGGCGCG
>PXDP01000168.1 GCA_003565035.1 PVC group bacterium
CATCGATCACATTAAAGAACCTTTTTTGCGGGCCACCATTCTCTGTCCCAACGACGACATCGGCGAGATGATGAACCTCATCCGCGACCGGCGCGGGGAAATTTCGCATACGGACACGGTGGACGGGCACCGGCTGATGCTGACCTGCCATTTGCCGCTCAACGAGATCGTGGTCGATTTTTACGACAAGCTCAAGAGCATCAGTCACGGCTATGCCAGCATGGATTACGAGTACGAAGGCTACCGGGAAAACGATTTGGTGAAGATGGATATCCTCGTCCATGGCGAACCGGTGGATGCCTTTGCCTGCATTGTTCACCGGGAAAAAGCGGTGGGCATTGGCCGGAACATCTGCAAAAAACTGGTGGATGAGATTCCCCGGATGCAGTTTGCCATCGCCGTGCAGGCCGCTCTGGGCCGGAACATTATTGCCCGGGAAACCGTGCCCGCCTTCCGCAAAGACGTGACCTCCCGCTGTTACGGCGGAGACATTACCCGGAAACGCAAACTGCTGGAAAACCAGAAGGCCGGGAAAAAGAAAATGAAAATGGTTGGCAAAGTGAACATCCCCCAGGAGGCGTTCATGAAAATCCTCAAATCGTCCGACTGAACGGCCTCTGAATTCTTCTTATCCCCGGAGCGGCACATGATTCCCTTTTTTCATCAGAAAACCAAAGAAAAGCGCAAACATATTGAACATGCGATGTTCTGCGTGAAATATGCGCGGCGGATGAAAGAGGATGAACTCTCCCCGGAGGCCCTGGACGACCTGTGGAACACCTTCCGGGAACTCAAGGCCTGCCTGAAAACCAAAGCCTACGACGCGGGCACGGAACTGGCCGAGGAGGCCCTGAAAAAGGTCCGGAACATTCATCCGGCCCCGAAAGGCGCATTCGGCCTGCGGGAAAATGTCGAGGTCTTTGTGGTGGTGCTGGCGGTGGCCCTGGGCATCCGCACCTATTTCCTGCAGCCCTATCAGATTCCCACCGGCTCCATGCAGCCCACGCTTTTTGGCATCACCGCCGATCCGGACTACGAACCCGACTGGACCGACCGCTTTCCGGTCAAATGGGGCAAATTTCTTTTGACCGGTGCGCGGTACGTGGAAGTCACCGCGCGCACCAACGGGATCGTGGCTCCCAAAACAAGCTGGCGGGGACAGGATACCTTCGTGCTGATTCCCATCGGGGGGCGGAACTACCGGGTGCATCAGGAATTCGCCCTGATGGTGCGTCCCGGACAGGCGGTGCAGGCGGGAGACTTGATTGCCCGGGGGCTGCGGCGGCAGGGGGATTCCATTGTCGTCAACCGGCTCACCAGCAATTTCATCAAACCCCGCCGGGGGGATATTGTGGTGTTCAGCACCCGGAACGTGCCTGGCGTCCGCCCGAACAGCGCCTACATCAAGCGGCTGGTGGCCCTGGAGGGGGAGGATGTGTCGATTTGCGAGGGCGAACTGATTGTGGACGGGGAGAAAATCCGGGCACCGGAGGTGTTTGTGCGGCAGCAGGAGGGAGAGGGATATCACGGATACGCCAATCCTGATCTTGAAGATTATCTGAACAACGGGTTTTTGCCAATTTTGAAGCGGTGTGAAGATATCTATACCGTTTCAGAGGGGGAGATGATGTTCTTCGGAGACAATACCCGGCGGAGTCTGGACGGCCGCTTTTTTGGCGGCGTGGACTCCCGGAATGTCATTGGCACCGCCTTTTTTGTCCCCTGGCCCTTTTTTGACCGGGGATACTTTTCCGAAACCGCAGGGCGGGTGAAATAGCCTTGACTTCAGGGGCTGGATCCATAATAGTCCCAAACTTTCCAAATTCAATTTAACGCATGTCTGAGAACTAAAACCATGGCGGCGAAGACATCTAACCCCTCCCCCTCCACATCCACGAAAAAGACTCCTTCCCGGACCGCCTCCCAAAAGGCACCGGCAAAAAGTGCGTCTAAAACCCCCGCCGCTCCGAAAACGGATACGGAACCCGCGAAAAAGAAGAGTTCTACTTCCCGGACCGCCCCGAAAAAATCTCCGTCTAAAAAAGCGCCGGCCCAAAAGAGTTCCGCGAAAAAAGCGCCGGCCAAAACTCCCGTCCGGAAAAAAACATCCGCCACGGCAAAGAAAAAATCATCGGCGGCTTCTGAAAACGGAATATCCGCCGCCACCAGTCTTTCGGCTGCGGCCAAGCGGATACAGGAGCGGGAGCGCCTCCGGAAAAAACGCCTGTCGGACCGAATCTCCGAACGTGTCGCCGCCCGGGCCGCCGCCAATGGTAACGGTGACCGGCCGGTTCTCACCGCCGCCAAAAAAGGCAAACCGCTGACCGCCCGCGATTTGACGAAATTCCGCAAACTTCTTCTGGACTTCCGTGACCGCATTGTCGGAGACATCTCGTTTCTGACCGATGACAGCCTGCACCGTCCCGGCCGGGATACCGGCGCGGACCTGTCGGGTGCCAGTCAGCACAGTGCCGACCACGGCACCGACAACTTTGACCGCGAATTTGCTTTAAGCCTCGCCTCCACCGAGCAGGATGTCCTCTACGAAGTGGATGAAGCGCTTCAGCGGATTGAAGACGGCACGTACGGGGTTTGCGAAATGACCGGAGTCTACATCGAAAAAGCCCGCCTCGAAGTTATCCCTTACACCCGCTACAGCGTTCAGGCTCAGGCGAAAATGGAACAGGGGCGGGCCCGCTACCGTCCATTCGGTCAGACCTTCCGGGGCTGGTAACCGGCGCAACACCGTGTCTGATCCGGCCGCCAAATCTTCCGCCCCCCGCTGGCCCTACCTGGTGGCCTCGGTTGGTCTGATCCTCGATCAAATCACCAAGCGATGGTTTGTCGAAGAGTATGCCCTCTACGAAAGCCGGGAGGTGATTCCCGGATTTTTTAATTTCACCCTGGCCCGGAACACCGGTGCCGCGTTCAGCCTGTTTGATCAGCACCCCGCCGCCCTGCTGGTGGTTTCCATGCTGATTTTCGCACTGATGGTGCTGTTTCGGGATAAGCTGTTTTCGAGGCACCCGCTGGAACAATGGGGGTACGGTCTCATCGTGGGCGGGGTCCTGGGTAACCTCATCGACCGCACCAAAGACGGCTATGTTGTCGACTTCATTGAATGGTATATCGGGGCGTATTCCTGGCCGATTTTCAATCTGGCCGACACCTGGATTTGCACCGGGGTAGGCCTGTATCTGCTTTCCCAGTACCGGGAGCACCGCCGTGCCAAACAGGCCAAAGGCTGAGCGATGGAGCTGCCGGAGATCCGTCCGGGATGGACACCCCTCTACTGCCTGAGCGGACCGACCGCCTCCGGAAAATCCGATCTGGCCCACCGCGCGGCGGAGCGACTCGGCGGCCGTCTGCTTTCTGTTGACTCCATGATGGTGTACCGCGGCATGGATATCGGCACCGCCAAACCTTCAGAGGAGGAACGGAGACGCTATGATTACGCCGGGCTGGATCTGGTGAAGCCAGGCGAACCCTTTTCCACCGGAGCCTGGTTGCGGGCGGTCCTGCGTCAATTGGACGACCGGCCCACCTTTGCCGTGGGCGGCACCGGGCTGTATTTCCGGGCTCTGCTGGAGGGACTGACCCCGGAGGAGGATCTGCCGTTGGTGGACCCGGACTTGCCGGTCCCGGCCCTGCAGGCGGAAATCCGCGCACGGGATCCCGGTGCCCTTGATCGTCTGGCCGATCCGGAAAATCCCCGGCGGCTGGCCCGCGCCCTGCAATGGCTCCGGGCCGGGAAACCCCTGCCGGACCATTGGCTTGCACAGCACAACCGCCCCGAAATTCCCGTGTTAGCCTGGCCGGTGGATGCGCTGAACGCCCGTATCCGCCTCCGGGCCGAGGCGATGTTTACCGGAGGCCTGCTGACGGAGGCGGAAACCCTGCGGTCGGAATACGAACAGCTCCCCGGCACCGCCGCACAGGCCATCGGCTACCGCGAAGCCTTCGCCGTGCTGGATGGCGCACTGACCCCGGAAGCGGCGGTTGAGGCGGTGAGCGTGCGGACGCGCCGCTACGCCAAACGGCAGCGCACCTGGTTCCGAAATCAGATGAATTCCTTATGGGTGGACGGAAGCCGGGAGGACGTCCTGGACGAACTCCAGAAGGTATGGCAGGAACTGGGACCCTTCTGGCTGAAACGTGAACCTTTCCTGAGAGCCTGATACAACTCCACTGGACCCGAAAATGCCACCGCCCCAAAGGCCTTCACTCTGAACGAAAGAAGTGAAAATTAACCTTAAAAAGAAAA
>PXDP01000391.1 GCA_003565035.1 PVC group bacterium
ACAAAATGGCGGCAGACGCTATTCCAAGGTGTTGAGGGTGAGGAACTCAGCCGACGAGCCATGGCCCTGCAAGAAAAGCAGCCAAGTTATAGAAAGTGACGGCGATTCAATAGCTTGATTTCGCGAAATATGAAAGGCAAAAATCGCAGTGAGCGCCACACCGAAGCCGTTGATGACATATTTTTGCCTGGCATATATCTATGACCGGATTCGGGTGCTTCTCCACGCCCTTGCCCAGACCGCTGACGATGATTTTGCCGGCTGCTTCTACGACTACGACAACGGAGTCATCGTAGGCGTAATTCGGCGCCCCTTGTAATGGTCCAAGGAGATTCGGTGCGGGAAAAACAGGCTAAAAATGATTTGAAATCGGATGTGGACGGCAAGGTTTACGAGGATGAGCGATGAGATTTCTGTCGGAAAAAGGCGAAGGCAACCTCCATTTCCCACATGAAGGCAGACCGAGCCTGTGCTTGAGGTGCGGAAGGCAGAACAGTACCAACGTTTCAGGCGGCCTGCCTCAACTCGACAATCGGCAGATGTTTTCTGTCTTCGAGATAAGAGACATGAAGTTCAAGCTTCATGTTCTTGTCTTTTCTGACATCGAGCGCGGGAATTGGTGGGGCAAGGGAAATCGGGCTTGATATTGCCGGGTATGAGATGTAAAATGCTGTTGTGAAAAAAAAGATATATTTGGACGTATGCGCTTTGTCGAGGCCATACGACGATCAGTCTCAATTACGTGTCCGGATGGAATCAGATGCTGTTCTGCTGATTATGGATGCTGTTCAAAACGGATGCTACATCCTCAAAAGTTCGCCCGTGCATTTTGCAGAGACGGGCGCTATTAAAGATCACAGAGAGCGCGTTGATATTGAATCTTTTCTGTTTTCGCATGGATGCGCTGTAACGGGCGATTTAAAATCAATGCGTGACAGGGCTGGATATTTCTGCGAACAAGGAATTGGATTAGCAGATGCGGCTCACTTGGCTTTTGCTGAGGCTGGCGCAGATATCATGATTTCCTGTGATGATAGATTTGTGAGGAAAGCGCAAAAGTTCAAGGTTAAATGTGATATTTTGACACCACTGGAATTTTGTGAAAGGGAGCAAATAAAATGAAAACTTGTCATGTTTTAGACGATGACGTTCTAGTTCAACGCGGCGTTGACATTTTAATTAAGAAGCTTGGTCCGATTGAAGCAAAACGATTTCTTTCCATGACCGTAAACAGGCGCGTCAACTCTATCAAAAGACATCGTGATTGGCAAAGTAAGTTGGATAAAACAGCGTTTTATAACGAGGTCTTTGCCGGTAGATAAATTGTTGTATCGGCGTTCGAACCCGCCGGAGACATGTTCAATCTTTACGCCTACAACACCAGGAGCGAAGTCGTGGATGCAGTGCGGTATTTCGGCTCGAACACCAACGACACCGGCAATCCCGTCGGCCTGCAGGACTGGTCCTATTCCTACGACAACATAGGGAACCGCTCCGGCACAATGAAAGCCAACGCCGCGGGCAATTATACCGTCAACGCGCTCAACCAATACACGGAACGCACAGTCCACGGCTCGTCCGACATCATCGGCTCTGCCGAGCAGGACGTCACCATCACGGTTAATGAAGAAGAAGCCACCCGCCAGGACTACTACTGGTATCACCGGCTGACGCTGGACAACCTCTACAACGCGATCTATACGCAGGTTGTCGTCGAGGCGATCTACGATCCGGGCACCAACGACCCTTACGTCGTCAGCAGTGAAACGGGAAGCGTATTTGTGGCGGAAACCCCGGAGGTCTTCACCTATGATGATGACGGGAACCTCCTGACGGACGGCAGATTTGAATACACGTGGGATGGTGAGAACAGGCTTGTTGCGGTGGAAACCATCACGGGCCTGCCGGAGGATGTCCCGGCGGTGCATGTCGCGTTTGAATATGACTACATGAGCAGGCGTATAGGAAAAACCGTTCATTTCTGGGACGACGGCGTTACCAACTGGACGGAAACGTCGTCCTCGACGTTTATTTACGATGGGTGGAACCTCGTCCGGGAAGTCAGGGATGAGGATTCGGAAGTCAGCACGAATTCGTATGTCTTTGGGTTGGATTTGAGCGGTTCTTTCCAGGGTGCCGGTGGAATTGGAGGATTGTTAGCCTCCGTTTCCGGCACAAACGCCGCGTTCTTCGCCTATGATGCGAACGGCAACGTGAGCGAGTTGATCGATTCCTCTACGGGCGATATCCTCGCTCATTACGAATATTCGCCGTTTGGCGAAACCATCGTTGCCACCGGCGATCTTGCGACGGAAAACAAATTCCGTTTCAGCACGAAATATTTCGATGACGAAACCGGTCTGCTCTATTACGGCTACAGATTCTACAAGCCCGATGTAGGCAGGTGGCTATCCAGGGATCCGATTGGGGAGAGGGGGGGATTGAATTTGTATGGGTTTGTGTATAACAAGCCAATTGATACTATTGATATCCTCGGCATGTTGGGTACCGACAGTTTTCCGTCGCTCGTCGGGGAATCATGTAATTCCGTCGGAACCTCAAGATTAAATCTGATAAATCAAAGATCTGGAGTCTGTTTTGAGAACTGCGAGTATACTCCTTTTAGGTACGACAACATTTCTACTTGGGCTGACGAAATATTGAATGCCTTAATTCCTGGAATACCTCATGGGCCTGACGGTTATTCGTGGGCTAGTTATACAAGATGGAGACAGACAAGTGATCTAAAAGGCACAAGAATCGCTTATATAAGAAGAGAATATGAAGATATTATCTGCCGAGCATGTATATGGGGTAGAAACGGAGACAACGTCACGAAATATTTCAAAGTCGACGAGTGGTCAGGCATTCTTCAGGAAAACGCTATCAATGAACAATTCGTTGAGGTAACTGTCAGTCTTGAATATTCAATTATTCCTGTTCATATAACATTCGATATTGGCCGCAAATATAATGATCTCCCATCAGTGAGCCTGAGCGTGTGTCCCGCATGCCCCTCTTTTGAAAATTGAGATCGAAATATGAATCTTTTTTCCTTTTTATTGAGCCTATGCTTTGGGCTGATTATTGCAATTTGTATTGAAATAGTTTTTTGGTGTATTGGTCGATGTAGAAGAAAGGCGAATAAATTTTCGGGATATTTAAGAGTTTTTCGTTTTATTTTCATTATGTTTTTAGGAATATCTGGTTTGAATATTTTTTTATATTGGCAAGTGTTGACAGACCCTCGAATGAGTCGCGCTATGTCTATATCTCGATCACATCTTCAGAAGAATTATGAGAAAATTCGTCCGGGCGGTGTTGTCCTTCATTCAAAAAAGCATGTTCCATTACCTTCCGATCAAGAAGAGAAAACCGGATTCTATGTTTTTGAGTGGAGTTACTATGGAACTTCTGTTACATTAAAAGTAGAATATCGTATCACTTCTACGGGTACTGTTTATCAAATTAGTACCGGTCAAAATTCAGATGTAATTAGCAAAAAAAACGGGGGGAGTCGTGGGAGCCCGGTTTTAGGAGTTAACGATCAATAGCTCTCATCCGTAGAAGTCAAGCCAAGCCGCGCGGCGGACGGCAAACGGACGGAAAAAGCGAGTGATTTAATGTCGGGAACGGATTTTTGAATGGATGATGATCCGGCAGCTACGTTGAAAAGCGTGTCTTCGGCGTGATTTTTAAGCGTGAAGACAGACCGAGCCTGTGCTCGCGAAAAGGGCAAGTGAAAAGTCGGAGGCTTACGCGGCTTCCCGCAACTCAACAATCGGCAGATGTTTCCTTCCTTCGAGATACGATATTTCGAGCCGGCATTTGTGTTCGTTCGGCAAGAGGGGCCATGAAAGATGTCTTGCATCGATGACCGAAGTTGTGTAATAATCTATCCATGTTGGATCGGAACAGCATTGTTAAGTCAATTCTTGCAGGTCGTATTGTCTGGCGAAGGCATGCCTTTGAAAGAATGATGAAAAGGGATATATCAAGAGACGATGTCTTGAGGGTCTTGCAGAAGGGCGAACAAATCGAGGATTACCCTGCTGATTTTCCTTTGCCGTCCGGACTGTTTTCATATAAAGTACGGCTGAGGTCGTTGCATGTTGTAGCGTCATTGGATGATGCAGCAGGCCTTGTTCATGTTATCAGTGCGTATGAGCCTGATGAGCAGTATTTTGAGAGGGATTTAAAGACACGGAGGACAAACTGATGAAATGTGCCATCTGTGGTGGAAGATCAAGAACGGGCAAG
>PXDP01000294.1 GCA_003565035.1 PVC group bacterium
AGCTATCCGTTGGGATTTATCTTCACCGCCCCATCCCCACACATTCGCGGGCCGGCTCTGCCACCACGCCGCTGGCGTGGCAAGTTCGCAGGATTCCTCTTCTTCATTTTTTCTTTACGTCTTGATCCGTTGTCCGGCGAAGCGATCCGTTGGGATTTATCTTCACCGCCCCATCCCCTCACATTCGCGGGATCTCTCCCCCCATCCGTGGACTCTCTTCCCATCCGCCGCTTGACTTTCCGCCGCCATGATCTAGAAGACATCCATTGACAAATCCTGCACGAGGGAGAGAGGCGGTTTCGAGCCGTCCGCCGAAGGTGAAACCTGCCCCGGAAGCTCTCAGGCAAAAGGACCTCTGCAGGCCGTCATTCTCTGGAGAGCAGCGCATGCGTTCACCGAAGGAGTCATCCTCTCAGGTATCCGAACAGAGCGGGGTCCATCATAAACCCTTCCACCCATGGACCTGTCATGTCATTTAAATCCCTGCTTTCCAGTACCTATGCGGATCACGCCCCCACCCCCTTCACCCACCGTCATTTAGGCCCGGTCGGTTCCGAGCAGCAAGCCATGCTCGCCACCCTGGGCCTCGACTCCCTTGACGCCCTCGCCTCCGAAGTCGTTCCCCCCGCCATCCGCCGCGGCGATCCCATGAAGATCCCCCCCGCACTCGACGAGGAAGCGGCGCTGCGCGAACTCCGCAACATTGCCTCCCAAAACCAAATACGGCGCTGTCACCTCGGACAGGGCTATTTCCCCAGCGTCATGCCCGGCGTCATTCTCCGCAACATTCTCGAAAATCCCGGCTGGTACACCCAGTACACCCCCTATCAGGCCGAAATCGCCCAGGGGCGCCTCGAAGGCCTGCTGAATTTTCAGACCCTAATCACCGAACTCACCGGACTTCCCTTCGCCAACGCCTCCCTGCTCGATGAAGCCACCGCCTGCGGCGAAGCCCTCGGACTGGCCCACGCCCACAGCCGCGAAAAACGGAAAACCGCGCTGGTGGACGCCAATCTGCACCCGCAAAACATTCAGGTCCTCCGCACCCGCGCCGGGGCGCTGGGAATCTCCCTGAAGGTCACCGATGTGGACGAAGCCCCGGTGCCGCCCGATGTCTGCGCCGTCTTCATCCAGTCCCCCGACACCCGCGGCCAAATCCGCCCCGGCATCGCCACCCTCGCCGCGCGCGCCCATGCCGCCGGCGCCCTGCTGGTCTGTGCGGTCGATCCGCTCGCCCAGTGCCTCCTCAAAACACCGGGCGAACTCGGAGCCGACATCGCCGTGGGCTCCACCCAGCGTTTCGGACTCCCCATGGGCTTCGGCGGTCCCCACGCCGGGTTTATGGCTGTCACCGACCCCCTCAAACGCCGCCTTCCCGGACGGATCGTCGGTGCCTCAGTGGACTGCAAGGGCCGTCCCGCCTATCGTCTGGCCCTTCAAACCCGCGAGCAGCACATCCGCCGCGACAAGGCCACCTCCAACATCTGCACCGCCCAGGTGCTCCCCGCCCTGCTGGCCGCCATGTACGCCATCTATCACGGCCCCAACGGCTTGCAGACCATCGCCCGTCGGGTCAGCCGACTGACGCACCTGTTGCACCACGCCCTGCGGACCGCCGGGCTGCGGGTGGTCGAAGGTCCCGCGTTCGACACCCTCTGTGTCCATATGGACCCCGAAGCCCTGGCCACGCTCCAGGAACGCGCCGAAGCCGCCCGCATCAATCTGCGCTACTTTGAGGACGATGCCGTCGGCATCAGTCTCGATGAAACCACGCTGCCGTTCCACATTCTCGAACTGCTTGACCTCTTCGGGATCGGGGACACGCCCGAACGCGGACCGGAAAACCCGGACCCGCTGGCGGACCACCTGCGCACCGGCGATTTTCTTCCCCAGTCGGTCTTCCGCAGCTACCACAGCGAGCACGAAATGCTCCGCTATCTGCACCGCCTTCAAGGCCGGGACCTCTCCCTGGCCCACAGCATGATTCCGCTGGGATCCTGCACCATGAAGCTCAACGCCACCGCCGAAATGATCCCCGTCACCTGGCCGGAATTCGGCAGCATTCATCCCGCCGCCCCGGCCGATCAGACCCGCGGCTACGCCCGCCTCTGCAAAGATCTCGAACACTGGCTGGGCGAAGTTACCGCTTTTCCGGTGTGCAGTCTCCAGCCCAACGCAGGGTCCCAGGGGGAATTTGCGGGCCTGCTCGCCATCCGCGAATACCACCTGTCCCGCGGCGACGCGCAGCGGACCCTCTGCCTCATCCCCGCCTCCGCCCACGGCACCAATCCCGCCTCGGCGGTCATGGCAGGCTTTGAGGTCATGGCCGTGAAATGCGACGAAAACGGCAACGTGGATCTGCCCGATCTCGCCGCCAAAGCCGAAGCTCATGCCGACCGCCTTGGCGCACTGATGATCACCTACCCCTCCACCCACGGCGTCTTCGAGGAGGGCGTGAAAGACCTCTGCGAAACCGTGCACCGCTTTGGCGGTCAGGTCTACATGGACGGCGCCAACATGAACGCCCAGGTGGGACTCACCGCCCCCGGCCTCATCGGTGCCGACGTCTGCCACCTCAACCTCCACAAAACCTTCTGCATTCCCCACGGCGGCGGCGGCCCCGGCATGGGCCCCATCTGCGCCGCCGAACACCTGCGGCCCTTCATGCCCACCGATCCCTTTGCCGAGCCGGAACGCCCCCTGGCCATCTCCGCCACCGCCTTCGGCAGCGCCGCCATCCTCGTCATTCCCTGGATGTACATCCGCATGTGCGGTGCCGACGGCCTCATCGAAGCCACCGCCACCGCCCTGCTCAACGCCAACTACATGGCCAAACGCCTCGAAAATGTCTACCCTGTCCTCTACCGCGGGCGCAACGGACGCGTGGCCCACGAATTCATTCTCGATCTGCGCGACCTCACCCGCCAGGCCGGTCTGGTCATCGATGACATCGCCAAGCGCCTCATGGACTACGGCTTTCACGCCCCCACCATGTCCTTCCCCGTGCCCGGCACCCTCATGATCGAACCCACCGAAAGCGAAACCCGGGCCGAACTCGACCGCTTCTGCGAGGCCATGATCGCCATCCGTGCCGAAATCCAGGCCGTGCTCGACGGCAAGATCCCGGCCGGGGACTCCCCCCTCCATCACGCCCCCCACACCGCCGACGATCTCGCCGGCGACTGGACCCGCGCCTACTCCCGCGAAACCGCCGCCTTCCCCCTGCCCTATGTTCGTGAACGAAAATTCTGGCCTTTTGTCGGCAGGATTGACAATACCTATGGTGATCGAAATCTCGTATGCACCTGCGAATGGAATCCCAAGGTTTAAACACATGGAACTGACAGACACCAAACTCACCCACTGGCATCAGCAACACGGGGCGAATCTCGCCGGATTCGGCGGCTACCGGATGCCCCTCTGGTACAAAACCGGCCCGGTTCAGGAACACCGCGCCGTCCTCACCGCCGCCGGCCTGTTCGACACCTCCCACATGGCCGAACTGCTCATCGAAGGGCCCAACGCCCGGGAACTCCTCCAGCGAGCCCTCACCAAAGACCTGCGCACCTGCCTGGGCGGTCACCCCCTCGAACCCGGCCGGGCCACCTACGGATTCATCCTCGACGAACAGGGCCACCTCATCGACGACGCCATTGTCATGATGGAGGAGCGCGAGCGTTTCCTGCTGGTCATCAACGCCGGGATGGGCGCCGAAGTCACCCGCCACCTGCTCCGCCTCGGCCACGACCTGGATGTCACCGTCAGCGACCTCACCGGACGCCTCGGCAAAATCGACCTCCAGGGCCCGGCATCCCTGAACATCCTCAAAAAAGTCCTCAAACCCAGCAAAAAACTCGACGCCGGTCTGCCCTATTTCGGGTTCATCGGACATTACGACCAGCTCCAGCGCGGCGTGGCCAGCACCCTGGGCTTTTCCGTCATGGTCTCCCGCACCGGCTACACCGGAGAATTCGGTTTCGAACTTTTTGTCCGCCCCGCCGATCTGCTCCGCTTCTGGGAGCAACTGATCGAAGCGGGCGCAGAGGACGGGCTCATCCCTTGCGGACTCGGCGCGCGCGACAGCCTCCGCACCGGCGCGGTCCTGCCGCTCAGTCACCAGGACCTCGGCGACTGGCCCGCCGTCAACCACCCCTGGTCCTTTGCCCTGCCCTGGAAAGGGAACAAATTCAGCAAAAGCTTCCACGGCGACGAGGCGCTGCTGGCCGCCGCCCCGACCGCAGAACACACCCTTGCCT
>PXDP01000074.1 GCA_003565035.1 PVC group bacterium
ATGCGGCGCCTCCGGTTGTCTCTCTCATCGTACTCGTACTCCTACTCGTAATCGTAATCGCCCCCCCCCAGGCCCCCGTTGGAATGCGGTTATGTTTTGATGTTGTATTGCAATCCCATCACCCTTCTTCTCCCTTCCCCTTCCCCTTCCCCCTTTAAACTTCAACCTTCAACCTTCAACCTTGGACATTGGATGTTGAATGTTGGATATTGGATATCCTGTTCCCTTCTGTAAAAAACCGCTCTGCCTCAAAGCCCTCAGTGGCTTCAGTGCTTTCAGTGGTTTTCTTCCCGGTGCCTCACAGCCCCCTGCCCCAAAGCCTATCGGTGAACATCGGTGCTATCGGTGGTTTTCTTCCCGGTGCCTCACAGATCCCTACCCCAAAGCCTATCGGTGTTTCACCCGCCTGCAGCGACTGTGTCGCAGACACTGCGTGCAGGTCGGTGCTATCGGTGGTTCTTTCTTCTTCGGCAGGGACTGCCGAGCGACTCGCTCCCTTCTCCGCGGCTTTAGCCGCCTCCCTCCCCTCATGCCCCCCCTTCAAATCACTAACACCCTCAACCTTCCGGGTAACGGCATCGCGGTAACGGTCGCGGATTTTGCCGCCGCGCTGGGAGGCGGGGCTTTGCAATTCGACTGCCGGGAAGGTCACGCAACCGAAGCACTAAGGCGTGCGGAGGCGGCCGGTCCAGTGCAGCGGATTCCGGCAGAGCATTTCTTTCCCGGAAAATGTCTGCCCCGGAAAGCACGCGTCCAAGCAGAATGCTGGATTCCCAAAGCCGATCTTCTCATTGCCCATTCTTTTTTTCAGGCGCATGTCGTCTGGACCCGTCAAATGGGCCGGAAATATACTCTTCCCTATTGGCTTGTCCCCAGCGGAACCCTGGATCCAATGGTGTTCGAAAAAAATGCATGGGCCAAACAGTCCTGGATGCGCGTTTATGGCCACGCCATTCTCCGCGACGCGGCAGGAATGATTTGCGCCACCCGGCGGGAGGCCGACAAAATCCAGGAGCGTTTTCACTGTCCGGCACCGCAAGTGGTCCACTGGCCGGTGGCGTTGCCGGATCTTTCCCCAAAAGGACAGGCCCGGGAGGCCCTGCGACTAAAATACAGGCTCAACCCCGACTGCCGGATTCTCCTGTTTCTGGGCAGACTCCACGGGATCAAACAACCCGCTGAAACCGTGGAAGCGTTTTCAGCCGCTGACTGCAAAAATACGGTGCTGATCCTTGCCGGTCCGGATGACGGCCCCGCAGCGGACGCGGCCCGCAAAGCCGCATCGGGATCTGCCCGAATCCTGTTCACCGGAATGGTACAGGGTGAACCTAAAAACGAACTGCTCCAGGGAGCGGACGGGTTTATTTCTCTGTCACTGAAAGAAAACTTCGGCTACACGACCGCCGAAAGTCTCGCCGCCGGTCTGCCCGTGATCCTCAGTCCCGGCCACGACCTCGCCCCCGAACTGAACCCCGCAAAATGCGGCTGGATTTTAGATCGTTTTGATAAAGAAGAGGCTGTTGAAGCCATCCGGGCCTTTGACCAGGCCTCCGCCGCCGATTTATCCGCAATGGGGGCAAGCGGACGGGCATGGGCGGAAAAACACCTGTGTATCAAAACCTTTCAAACCGCGCTCCGGTCCCTTTGTCCCGCCGGCGGCACGAAGACCACCGCAGTCTGAATTCATATGCCTAAATCGCTTCCTCACATCGGAATCTTCTGGGATCAGCGTTACAGCTGCGCTGATCGCCACACGGGGGTTGGAAAGCATATTCTCCAGGTCACCGAGGGCCTGCTTGCATCAACGGCATTCCGGTGGGTACTGTTAGCCGCTTCGGATCAACACGCCGCACTCACCAACACCGCTGACGACCGCGGATGGAAGACGGAGATCCGTTCCCTGGGTAAACCGCTTCATCTTCTGAAATGGGGGGTGTGCAAGATCCCACCGGACCAGATCGCTGATTTGGATCTTCTTTACAGTCCTCAGGAATTTTATTTTGACACAAGTATGCTGCCGATGCTGTGCACGCTGCACGGGTTCCCATATTTTCAGGAATCAATGCCCGTTAAAAATCTCCGCTCCTGGGGTTTCCGGCTTGGACGGGTATATCAGCGGCGCTTGATGAAGAAAATTCGGGTCGCAAACGCATCGGTTTTATCGGTATCAGAGGCATTGTCTGAAGAAACGGTTTCCCGCTTTCATCTTGATCCCCTAAAGATTTTCCACGTGGGGAACGGTGTCGAACAAGAATTTTTTGACCGTCCTCTTCCCTTGCGTCCTTCGCGGGATGCGGGGCTTGTTCAGGTGGGGGGCCTGAACGCTTTTGACGGGGGCGGGGAAATTTGTGCGTTGCTTCCATGGCTGAAACGTGAGGAGATATCCCTTGATGTGCTGGGGGATTTGCATGAATCCCCCTATATCGAAGTTGCCTCGGGCTTTGAAGGGGTCCGCTTCCACGGGTTTGTCTCCGGGACCGCATTGCGCGGCAAACTGACCTCAGCCCGGGCCTTGTTGTTCGTGCCCGCAGCGGAATCCTTTGGCATTGCCGGGCTGGAGGCTCTGGCACTTGGCGTTCCCGTCATCGCCCGCAGGGTCGGCGGCGTGGAGGCCTGTCTGGGCGCTGCCGCCCTGTGGCTGGAACGGGAAAATGATCCGGAGGAGGTGCTGGAAAAAATAAGGCAGTTGGACGAAATGCAGGATGCGGACTATCTCCAATTGCAGGAGACCGGACGGGCATGGGCCCGGAACTTCCTTTGGGAAACCGTGGCGGAAAGAGTGATGGCCGCGCTTCAGAAAGCTCTACCTTGAAACCGCCTGTAAAACTCATCTTCTGGCAACCGTTTCTCAGCTTTCATCAGGAGGGCTTCTACCGGGCCCTGATTCAGCAGCCCTGGGTCGACTCCGTGGTATTCCGGGTCGAATCCAATCTGCCGCCGGAGCGCATCCGAAGTGGCTGGCGCGAAGTCGATGCACGCGGTCTTCTTGTTGAACCGATCGTCGCGGAATACGTCCCGGAACAAGACGCGGATGTTGTTCATTTCTTCACAGGCTTCGGGACCCATCCTCTGATTTGGAATGCGTTTGACCGTATCCCCATCCATGCGGACTGCCGTGTCTTTGCTTACACCGAAGCACCGGATCTCACCGGCGCAGCCGGAGTTCTGCGCCGATGGAAATACCACTTCATGGCCCGAAAACTGGCTCCGAAACTGGACGGTATTCTCGCCATTGGATCAACGGGGGAGGCGTTTTACCGCTCAATTCCTGGCAAACGCATCCCCATTCACCGTTTCGGGTACTATGATGCACTGGAACTTCCTCAAGCCAGACCCTCGGAAACACCTGCGGCGGACGGCGCGTTTCGCATGCTGTATGCAGGCCAGTTCATCCGTCGCAAAGGCGTGGATCGGTTGCTCCGCGCTTTGGCTCCGCTGAAAGATGAACCTTGGCGATTGGATTTGGTGGGTGACGGGCCGGAAAAAGGATCCCTCATTCAATCTGCCGACGCTCTGGGCCTGACATCAAAGATCACCTTTCAGGCCCCGCTCGCCAACAAGGAGCTTGCGAAGCAATATTTAAATGTGGACTGTGTTCTGTTACCCAGCCGTTGGGATGGCTGGGGAATGACCGTGAACGAGGCCCTCCGCGCCGGCTGCCCGGTCCTGGCCACCTCCACCTGCGGCGCGGCGGATCTATTGCCGCCCGATTGGATTCTACCCCCTCAGGAATCTCAATGGACCTCCCGAATCGCAAACCTTTTGAATAGCGGAGACCCGGTTGCTGACCGGGAAAAAGCCTTTGCCCACGCCCGGGAAACCACCGGCACCGCCGGTGTCGAACGCCTTAAAAATATTCTGCAAGCCTCCTGAAATTCCATATTTGGAATACGTTTCATATATGGAATTTTGAGTGAAACCGCTTAAACACGCTTAACGAACGCTGAACCTATCCGCCGCAAAAAAAAACCGCTTATCTCATCTAATCGTACGCTAATCCACTCCATCGCATATATTTAGAGTTTACACCCTCCCTCTTCTTCATCAGCGTCAGATCAGCGAAGATTAGCGGTTTATTTTACAACCGCTTATCTCATCTAATCGTACGCTAATCCACTCCACCGCATTTCTTTGGAGTATACACCCTACCTCTTCTTCATCAGCGTCAGATCAGCGAAGATTAGCGGTTCCCCTTCTTCCCCCATCTTCAGCCCGCTTGCGGGCGTATCTTCCATATCCCATATCCGCGCCGAAG
>PXDP01000442.1 GCA_003565035.1 PVC group bacterium
GGCGGTACAAACAGCCTCTGCGCGTGGCCTGGACCGGCTTTTTTCTCAATGCAGTGCTGGGGGCGATCGGTCTGCCGGACCGGACCTCGCTGATTCTGGGGCGGCTTTCTCTTTCGGTGGGTATTTTTGCGCTGATCTGGCTGATGGTCCGTATCCTTCACGCGGTCTCCGGGTTGAATGCAAAAAATCTCGAGAGCGCCGAGCGCAATCACCGCGGGGTGCTTGTTTCCTTAACGCTGGGGCTGATCCGGGTGAGTGTGGTTCTGGCGGGTGTTCTCTGGCTGGCGGACATTTGGGCCGTGCCTTACTCCTCGATGCTTACGGGGTTGGGGATTGGCGGGATTGCCGTGGCTCTGGCGACCCAAAACACGCTTCAGAATGTGATCGCGGGCTTTACGCTGTTTGCCGACCGCCCTTTAAGCGTGGGGGACTTTTGTAAATATGGCGGAAACCTTGGCACGGTGGAGCGCATTGGACTCCGGTCAGTTCGGATTCGCACCCTGGACCGCAGTGTGGTGAGCATTCCCACAGCGGCGTTTGCTGAAATGCAGCTCGAGAATCTGGCCGTGCGGGACCGCTTTCTGTTCCGTGCAACCCTGGGACTCCGTTATGAAACCACTGGGGATCAGTTGCGTTTCCTGCTGGCGGAAATCCGTAAAATGCTGGTGGGCCATCCGAAAGTGCTGCCGGACCCGGCCCGGGTCCGTTTTGACGGGTTTGGAGACTATTCGCTGAATATTGATCTGTTTACCTACATTTGCGCGGTGGACTGGAATGAATATCTGGCGGTGCGCGAGGACATCAATTTCCGCCTGATGAAGCTCGTGGAAGCGGCGGGCACCGGATTTGCCTTCCCGTCGCAAACCACCTACTTTGCCCGGGACGGCGGGCTGGATGGGGAAAAAGGAACGGAGGCCGAACGGCAGGTGGACCGATGGCGGAAAACCAACAAACTTCCCTCGCCGGATTATACGGACGAGGATCTGGAGCGCATGGAGGATTCGCTGGACTATCCGCCGGAAGGCTCGGTGCTGCGGCCCGTCGCCGGGGAATGAGAGGCATCCGATACGATCCGGACTGGATTTTCATGCAAGGCAGGGTATGGATTTTCCATGACAAAACCCATTCTGATTGTTGGCGGCGGTTTGTCGGGTCTGGCCTGTGCGGTAACTTTGTCATCGCCTTCACGGACGGGAGGCGGTCAACGGCCGGGCGGCCCCGCTTGCCGGATACTACCGATTCATGGATCAACCCAATGAGAGCGAGGTGGGCATGGATCAGATCCTTGCGCCCCATCGCCACCGCACTTTGTGCCGGATGCAGGCGCAAAGCGAGGTCCTGTGCATTCATGACACCACGGATCTCAACTACGCCACCCTACTGGCCTGCGAAGGTCTCGGAGTGATCGGGAAAAACCAGACCGGCACGCAAAGCGGGGGGCATCGTCAGCTTACGCTACTAAGTCAGGGCCTCGGCATGGCTCAGCGAGAATGAGTGGCTGTACGCACTTTGTGTGTAAAGGGCAGGGCAAGCGGGGCGGTGGCGTGGATATGAACGTGCATTCCTCTAAACGACAGACCGGTTGGCTCTTCCTCACAAAACGCTTTTCGCGGGAATGGTTTTTTGGCAGAGGCCCAGGAGATACCAGAGGAAGAACCAGGCGATGGCCATTTCTTTGAATTCGCCGTCGGCAAAGAAGTCCAGGGCGTGAACATCGCGGAACGCGAGGCGGGCAACGCGGCTGAAGAGGAGGAAGGCTGCGGGGGCGATGCAGGGATTGGCGGGAAGAATCCAGGGTATCCAGCTTGAAAGCGGGGCTCTGAAGCCGGTGCCGCGCCTGAGTTTGGGAAAGGCCCATGGGATCAGGCATCCGCCCCCGTAAATAAACAGTTCAATGAGGATGCGGGGTTTTTCGCTGAACCAGGAGGAGACGTTATGGAGATTGGTTTCTCCCTGCCGGTTGTATTCCGCCCAGGCTTCCGGGGTGTCCCAGCCAAACCACCACTGGCCCCAGCTGACTTCCTCGCCGAGAAAGTAAAAGGTGGCCAGCAGCCAGCCGGCAAACCAGAAGGTGAGCATGCCGTCGGGGATGTGTTTGCGGTGCTTGAAAAAGACGGGGACGCCCAGCAGCAGTCCCAGAAAGAGAAACAGTTCGGTAAACTGTTCCACCGCACCGGCACCGCCGGGAAAGTCTTTGACGAGAAGGACTTCTCCCACATGCGGAAAGAAAAAGGCGACGATGGAGAATCCGATGAAAAGCAGCAGCGTCATCACGTTGGAAACACGCAGCTGGGTTTTGGGTTGGGTGTAGAGTTCTTTTAAAATCATGCCAACACTTCCCTAACAAAATATATTCGGGCGGAAAAGATGATTTTCATTCAGCGTGTTCTTGTATCTGATGTTTTTCTGATTATGGTTCTTGTCTTCTGAATCTTTCATTTGTTTTGAAAAGGAATATCTTATGGTCACGCTGGATACATTGTCATACAAGGGTTGGAAAAACTGTCTGCGGCTTGCAAACGAATCGGTCGAGTTGATTGTCACCACGGATGTGGGGCCGAGGATTATCTCGTATGCGCTTTTGGGCGGCCGGAATGTGTTTAAACAGTATGATGAGATGATGGGGGCGACTTCGGGCAATGAGTGGATGATTTTCGGCGGACACCGTTTGTGGCATGCGCCCGAGGATGCGGTGAGAACCTATGCGCCGGATTTTGAGCCGGTGGCCTATGCGTGGGACGGGCGGGTTCTGACGCTGCGTCCGCCGGAGGAGGCGGACACCGGTATCCGTAAGGAGATGGAGATTCATCTGGCGGAGGAGGGGCCGGGGTTGCGGGTGGTGCACCGTCTGTATAATCATAATTTGTGGGAGGTGGAGCTGGCACCCTGGTGTTTGAGTGTGATGGACCGGGGGGCCCGGGCGGTGGCACCGCAGGAGCCGTTCGGTCCGCATCCGGAAAATCTGCTGCCGGCGCGTCCGCTGGTGTTATGGCCGTTTACAGATATGGCCGATCCCCGCTGGACCTGGGGCACCCGCTACCTTCAGCTGCAACAGGATCCGGATCGCGATTCGCCCCAGAAGGTTGGGTTTTTTAATTCGCTGGGCTGGGTGGCCTGTTTCGTGAATGATTCACTGTTTGTGGTCAAATATGCGGTGCATCCCAAGGCGGCGCACGCGGATCTGGGGGCGAATACGGAACTGTTTACCAATGGGGATATGCTGGAAGTGGAAACCCTGGGGGCGCTGACAAGGATTGCGCCGGGCGGCAATGCGGAACATACGGAGCACTGGGGGCTGTTTCCGGCGGTGGGGGGGACCTCAGAGGCGGAACTGGACACCGTGCTGCTGCCTCGGATTGCTGAGGTTGACGATGTGGTTTGATTCAGGGCGGGGTCTGGTATGTGTACTGGGGCTGTTTCTTTTAGCTTCCGGGTGTGCTCCCTCCGCGCGGGTGGAGGAGGACCCGGTGCCGGAATCGGCGGTTGAGGCGGAGGCGGATGAAGCCGTCTCCTCTCCGGCTGAGTCCCGCCCGGCCCGCCGCCCCGTTCCGGCGGAAGCCGGCGAGGTCTCGCCGACTCCGACGCCGCGCTTTGATCCGAACAATCCGGACTGGCCGCTGCGGTTTCAGGAATTGCAGGAGGCGTATTTGGACCGGTTTGAACCGCCGCCGCCTGAATCTACGGTGGACGTCTTTCTGGAGGGCGGGCGCGAGGTGTCCGGCATGCTGCTGGAACGGACGGAGAAGGACATTCTTCTGGAGACGGCTGCAGGTGAACTCCGAGTGGGGATGGAGATGATGCAGCCCCGCTCTCAGTCGCGCTTTTTTGCCGACCGGTATGCCTATTTCTTTGCCCGGCATCATGCGCGGCAGGAGTATGAAGCCTGGAGGGCCGCACAGGAGGAGACGGCGACGGTCCGGCCGTCCAGTGAGGTGGCCGTGCGTCCGCGCAATCGGGAGGGGGTGGAGGTGGATCCGCTGCACGCACCCCGCCGGGTGCGGCGAAATGCCCAGCCGCCGGTCAATGAGGAACCCACCGGACGGGTGCGGCAGGTGGAGGCGTATATTCTGCGCCATGCGGCATCACCGGATTCGCTCCGGGTGCATTACTGGGGGCGGGTTCAGCCGCACGGTGACGGGTTTACGGTGCGGGTGCGCTACAGTCTTGAGGGCGCCGCCGGATTCGGTCTGTCAAATGAGGATATGATTTTCTTCATGTATGCGGACGGTACGGTGTATCAGCGGGCGGCATA
>PXDP01000407.1 GCA_003565035.1 PVC group bacterium
AACCAGAGGAACCAGAGGAACCAGAGGAACCAGAGGAACCAGAGGAACCAGAGGAACCAGAGGAATAACAGACCTGAAGATTTGAGGCAAATATGGTTGAGAGCAATAGAGTTCTGGTGGTGGATGACTGCATCGAGGTTGCTGATTCCATTAGAAATCAGCTTCTGACTTTTGATTACGAGGTCGAGGTTTTCTACGACTCCCGTGAGGCTCTTGATCATATCCAGTTAGAGGATTGTCCATATGATCTTCTCATACTAGATGTAAACTTGCCTGGGCTGGACGGGATTACCCTGGCACGTCGCGTTCGCCGACAGTATTCGGTGCCTATTCTTTTTGTCACAGGGGATGTCCGTGAAGAGGTGCATTTGACGGTTCAAGCAATGGGCGGGACTGCTGAGATTCTTCCCAAGGGATTCTCCACCGGTGAGCTTCATGGTGCCTGTATGAAGATAATCGGTGCCAATCAAATGTATCTCCAGTTGGGTGACATGAAACGGGACATCAAGGAGGTCTTGGATAAGGTTAATTCAGGCGTCCAAACTCCTGATGTAATACACGGGATTGTTCAAGGGGCACTCAATAAGCATTGTGTGAAATTTTCGGAAGAGTGCCAGGAAAAGATGAGCTTGATTCTGACGGATCGGGTCCAGAAAGAGGTCAGAAAACAAACATGCGTAGACGGGTGGTTCAAGAGATTACGGGAGAACACGCTTGTCCAGGTCTTGGTTACCTTGTTGGTTCTGATCTATGGGGCCACGATGACTTGGATCCACACCACGTATGAGATCGCTGTTTCGAACAGTGAAAGGGTTGCTCGCGTAGACACGCAGTACCGTGTGATTGAGTACAATTTGGGTGAACTTCGGTCCTTTTCAGGTGCATTGAATCAACAGGCAGAAGATATTCGAAAAATTCAAAACAGTTTGGTGGAATTGAAGAACTCAAACAACCCTTCGAGTGTGGAGCGAACAACGGTGACTTCGGAGAGTGGTCGATGATCATATTAGATCCTGGGCATGGTCTGTACCGCAGTAGGGGTTCGTGGGTGCCACAGAGGAACCCCTTTGTACATGGTAGAGACTCAAGGATGGAGCAGGTTCAGTGGGACGGCACACCACACTCCTCATACGTAATTGAGGATTTTATCACACCCTACATAGCCAAGTATTGTGCTCAGAGACTGGATTATTATTCGCTTCCATGGGGGAGTACGAGACCGTTTCCAGGGACGGATGTTGGTGACTCTATTGGCGAGTCAGGCCATCCGAGGTGGATGGAGGGGGCTTTGTACTTTTTGGGGGAATGTGCCGAGGGAAATCCAAGGGGCGGCGACCGAGTTCGTGATCTTGTTCGGAGGCCACTGTGGGCTAGTTCGCGACGACCTATGATCGCGATCAGTATTCATTGTGATGCTGCGGACAATCCTGAGGCATCAGGAACCTCCGTTTTCTATAAATCAGGGTCGGATAAGGCTCTCGCGAATCAGATATATGGGAACATCTCGGAGGTTCGTGAGTACATCGGGAACAGGGCCAATCCGGTGAGGACTCCGCTCAGTAATTGGGCCTGGGTTCTTCACATGGATCCGGGTATTCGGTGTCTCCTGATTGAGTGTCTTTTCTTCACCAATTATCGGGATGCAAAGCTTCTTCTCGATGAGCGTTCGCTTGAGGATATTGGGAAGAGGATAGCGGATGGCATGTATCAAAGCCTAGTTGGAGGCATGTGACATGAGCGATCATTTGAGGGTGAGTTTAGAGATAGCAAGAATTCGAAAGGTAGATTACTCAAATGTGGTCTCGCAGATCCACAAGGGAGTTCGAACCTTTACGCACAAGGGCTTTGGGACAAAGTTTTTGGAGCTTCCCGAGGATATGTCACGAGTTGAATTGGGACCGTATGAGTTTGTTCACTTGGAGTCCAATCAGCCTTTTCGGATATGGGTCAACGGATCTCAGGATTCCTTTCAGACCATGATTTTTATGGCGCGATTCGAAGATTTGACGGTTGAGATTGCCTCTGTTTCGGAGCAGATCCAAAAGGTTGAGTTGGTTTTCGCTCAGTTTTAGACTCCTCCGGTATTATAGCCAGAGGAGGTTTCCGTGATTAAATCCGTGGATTTATCGCTCCCCAAAGAGGATTGGTTTGGGTTCGAGCTAGAGAGATGCCCGTACCTAAAAGATTCCGTTGAAGTACGCCCATTTCAGGAATATGCGGTCTACCATGCACTGACACGGGATCGGAGTGTCAACGGTCTACAAACTGGCCTTGGCAAAACATTGTGTGCCTTTCTGGCCTTCTACTATTACAAGACAGTGTTCCCCAACACTCGATTGATTTTTGCCACCACGAATTCAGCCATTTTGCAGGTCCATTCAGAGATGTACAAGTTTTTCAAAGTTTCCGAGTCAGTTGCAACGATCCATCGGGGGATGGGGGAGTCCTCACGGGACACGTATGCGGCTCACAGGGCAAAGGTGCTTAAGTCATTTATCGCTGGAGACATTGATGTGGTCATTACGAATTACACGATACTCAGGCGGGAGTACAAGTTTTTCTTTCAGGCGGCTATTGAGATGCGAGGCAGGGGGGAGCACCTTTTCTTGGTTCTCGACGAGGCCACGATTTTTAAGGGTCGTCGAACACAGGTGTCTGAGCGGGTCAAGTCATTGTGCAACCTCTCGAATAAGGTGATCGCGATGACGGCAACCCTCATTAAGGGTCGGCTGGAACATGCGTTTGAGATATGCAGCAATCTGGGAATCCCCTTGGCTCAAAGTAAAGCAGATTTTGAGCGAAAGTTCTGCGTGATGTGGATACCGAAGAGCAAGAAGAAGTGGTTTCTCAAAAAGAGGTTGGGCTACAAAAACATTGAGATGTTTTTGCACATTTTGAAGGATGTTGCGGTCATCTTGAAGAAGAGCGATGTTGCGGAGTGTCTGCCACCGTTTATACCTCAGATCATGACATTGGAGCATGACACGGTGCAATTGAGAGCGTTGAAACAGCTATTCGAGGATCCGATTGAGTTTGACGCCGAGGATCCAAATGTGTCACCGTTTCTTGTTGATGAGTCTGAAACACCACGGGAGACACCATATGTCGTTCAAGTAGGCTACTCGAAAATGGGGTTACTCGATCCTCGACTAATTCCAGGTACCGAGGCTCCCGAGGATTACGTCTCACCGAAAACGAAGAGGATACTCGAACTTCTTTCTTCTGACGTTGACGGTAAGGTTCTGATTTACACGCATTCTTTACAGTACCTAAATCTTTTGAGAGATGCGATCAGTAAGTGCGAAGACCTGGATCAGGGTTACCGAAATGTTTTGTGCATATCGGGGGATGTCTCTGCTGAAGAGCGGGAGCATGTGAAGGATATTTTCACGAGGTCTGAGGATTACAATTTGATTCTCCTGAACGATGCCGGAATTGAGGCGATAAACCTCCAGGCGGCAAAGACTTTGATCGTCACAACTTTACCACGGTCATCCGGTGACTTGGTTCAGTTGGCGGGTAGGCTTTCTCGAATAGGGTCAGAGCATGAATGTCTGCACCTCATTTATCTTTTGACGGAGAATTCTCAGGACATGGATGAGTATGAGATTACGCAACGGCAACTGTACTTGATGTCTCTGATCATGGGGGAGGCCGAAAAAGGGCTTCTTGACATGGATCTGCTTCAGAAGATGGATTCTGTTGATGATCCTGAGGAGTATCGAAATAAGAGTTTGATGTATTTTGTTCTCAAAGGTCGCTCAAAGAGAGAGAAACAGTACCTCTCTTGGGTGGAGGGGAAGAATGCCAAATTTTGATCCCAATTGTACGTTATGCTCGGAAACTCCAGGATTCGTTGCCTCCGAGTTGGGTAACATGGTGGAGTGTACGTGTGTGCTCAAAAACCTTGTGTTGAGTTACTTAACTCCGGTGTATGCGAATTCCAAGTATATGTCTAAGTTTAATCCTGTGCATATTGAGGGGAAAAACGTGTGGGCCGTGTCCAAGAGTTCTGAGACGTTCAAGAGTATGATTAAATCATACTTGTTGAATACCGGAATGCGGTTGAAGCATCAGACCACCACGCCTTTTGAGATCATCAACTGTTTTTTGGGTTCTGGAAATGATATGGAGCGGTGGCGAACAGATGTTTTGGTCATACTCATGGGATCGGATCCTCCAAACAAAATGTACGGAACGCTTTTGCAAAATCTCATTGAGAGTCGTATACGGTTGGGGGTGCAGACTCTAATCCACACGAAGATTCCGATCACATCCCCTGGGTTTGTTGACACCTATTCCAAGTCTCTTTCTGAGTTCATTCGTGAAAACTTTCAACGGGTTGACGCATGAATCAAATCCTGAAGACGTTTATTCTCAGTCCCTCAGATTCGATGTGGTTGTGCTATCGAGAGAACTTTAAGCGGTTTTTTGAGGGCAGGTCTCCACAGTTCGATGCGGGTATTGAACTGATCGAGATGTACCAGAATCGGTACGGCATTTTCCCCTCGATGGATTCTCTCGAAAAGGAACTGACGATTTCAGGTGAGATGGAATTGCTTTCCTTTTTGCAGGGGGTGTGTTCGGACCCAGGGGTTGAGATATATCCTGACACAGATTCATTCGTGTCAGGGATGCGGATCATCCAAAAGGTGACCATGGAACAGGATGTTTTTTCTCAGCTTGCAGGGTTTAACAACAGTCTGTCTGCTGCGAAAAACACTCGTTTTGAGACCGTTGTGGATCAGGTTGAGGGTTTGATGGCGAGTCTTGCAAGTGTGCGGGACAAGGCTCGATCAGACTCTCAGAGGAGCGCATCAGCTTTACTTTTTGGCCCAGAGGCTTGCCAGGAGTTCAGGGATCTTTACACAAAAAATGAAAACCTTACTCTGGAGGGTTCAGGGGGCCATTATTTCGATTTGGGGATCCCTGGGTTCGAAAGTCTCCAACTGAAGCTCGGGGATCTCGTTACGATTGGGGGTTTCCAGAGCCACGGAAAATCTCTGCTATTGCGGCAGATCGCGTACCATTTACTGACTCGGTACGGACTTAATGTGTTGTTCCTCTCGTTCGAAATGTTCTTCAATTCTGTTTTGGCCCAGTTTCACATTCGGCATGCAAATAACAAAATGCAATTTCCTGGGACACCCTACGTTTCGTATGATCGTTTCAAAAATGGGGTTTTGCAGGAGGATGAGAAAAATTTCCTTCTCGGGGATGCGAGTTCCGATTTGGTAAACAACCCCAACTATGGAACACTCTACCTTGAGGAGCCATGTAAGGGGGAGTATCGCGTTTCGGATCTGTTGGACAAGTTGAGGTATGTTGAGGATAATTACATGCCAATTCATGTTGTTGCGGTTGACTACATTACTCTGATGCATCCCTTTGCCCAGGGGTCGAGGGCTTATGAGGTTCGATCAGCATACAATCAGATGATCAAGACATTGAAGAATCATGCATTGAGCCACACGGATCGCAAAGGTGCTCGGAGTCCTTTTCTGTTGATTTCTCCGGTGCAGATATCGCGTCATGGATTAGATGATGCCCTTAAGAATGACGGTAAGTACGATGTTTCAGCGATCAAGGACTATTCGGAGATTGAGACATCCTCGGACGTTATTCTGACCACATTGATTGATTCAGAAATGCGCGAGGATAACAAATTAAGGGTCCAGAACCTAAAGTACCGTGATGGTAAGATGGTGGTGGATCCAAAAGACTTTTACTGTCATTTTGATCGGGGTGGAATTCTTTCCACCATTGAGAGCCGGAGCCAACAGGATATGATCGAGTTAATCCAGAGGCTACAGATATGAAATTGCGTGACAGCCAGCCAGGGCTCAAGGCTCTTTCGCAAGTAGAGTTCATTCGCCAAGTGCCTTGGGAAGCCTTAATGGCCAGCATGGAGTCCTTGGTGGGGTATTATACTCCCAAGATTTCGTTGGCGGGTTTTGTGTCCACTTTGGGGCGGGATGAGGTTGAGTACGGGGGCGGGGAGCAACAGGTCCATTGTCTACTTCCTGAACATGGGGGATGTGATTTGAATCGCTCGGCGAGGTACTTTTCTGCGAACAGGGAGACTGGTGATTTCGAGGAGGCAATTTACTGCTATAAATGCGGAATAATGTTGACTTCTTTTTGGTATGTTTATAGGTACCTAAAGGAGTTTCGTGGGGTGGGTTTTCGTGAATTCTTTGAGATTCTTTTGCTGGAATACGGGATCTCGTTCCCGATGGACCTCGTATTGAATTTCGAGCCGGATACGTTCTATTCTTTCGAGAAGAGCAAGG
The DNA here is from genome assembly GCA_003565035.1 of PVC group bacterium. Classification (GTDB taxonomy): domain Bacteria; phylum Verrucomicrobiota; class Kiritimatiellia; order SS1-B-03-39; family UBA6053; genus PXAS01. The sequence goes on from PXDP01000407.1 coordinate 6,294, forward strand.
GTGTTGGGATTGAGGAGAAGTTGAATTTTGCGCTATCCTTGCGTAGAACCCGATTGGAAGACCAAGAGGGGTATCGAAAGGTGTTGAGGGAATTGTGGGTATCCGGCAAGACCGGTAGGTAGGTTGTAATTTGTATCCTTCAGGAGGTGTGTTATGCGAAATTGGTTTTTGATCGCGGGACTGTTTCTGTTTGTCAGTGTAAGGGTTGCAGTATCGGGAGAAGTTTCGGAAGCGGAAATCGAGGGTGTGTTCTCAGCAATCTCTCGGTTGCCTGAGGTGCTTAGGCATTTGTCCAATCGAGAGATTATTCCGGCCCTGACGATTTTGACGAATGTTCTGGTGACTGCATTCAAGTCAAAGCCGGTACAGAAAGTTTTGCAACGAGTTTCTTTTCGTGCTCCTGGGTGGGAATTGTCTGATTTTGGTAAATCCCTGTCGGCGTTGGTTTTTGGAGTCTTTCTCGTTGGTACTTTGGAGACAGGTTCTTTCACGATTGCTGTTTTTGGTCGAGGTTTGTTGGTGGGGTTTGCCGCAATTGGAGTGTTTCATATGTGGCGGCAGTCCCTGAGAGACCTTATTTTCAAGGGGAAGAGTGAATAATGGACGAGTTCTATGTTTCCAAAGAGCGTGGAAGCGACAGCAATCCAGGTACCTGGGAACAACCGTTCTTTACCTTGCAGAAGGTTGTTGATTCGATAACGTCCTCTGGCAACAGGGTCCATATTTTAGATGGGGTGTATTTCGAGCACTCTTTGGGCGTATCCGCCACTACTTTTGACAATACATGGTGGTTTGGGTACAGAAACATTGTCGTAAACGGTACGGGGGCGCCGGAGGCAATTTTTATATGTCGTGCTGGCGCTTCTTCGAAGCAATACATCGTGAATTGTACTCTCACTGGTGCGCCCCTTTTTAGGGCAGATGATAACTATTCGAGATCAATGACTTTTATTGGGTGCAACCTCGTGTCTCCTTGGAGCGAAGACATGCCCATCACGTATCGCGTTGGTAGCGGGACAATGCCTCGTTTGTTCAATACAACCTGCGTTGGATATGCGTTGAAAACAAGTTCTGGAGGTCAAATTCGTTGGGAAAATAGAGACTTCTTTCCAGGGTCTCCAGAGACTTGTGGGATGAATAACATCATTCTAGCACCTTCCTGGAGCTTTCGACATCCGGGACATCCCCGAGACTACAATGCAAGCAATGTAGCAGTGTTACATGGTACAAACGGGTGGGATACCGGAACCTTTGCTCCACCATTTTTGGACAGCGATCAGGAGAATTGGGATGTTCGCTTCGATCCCGAGCATGCTCAATATGGGAAGTACACATCAGAGGGATTCCTGGGAGGTCTTGTGGGATCTGGGGGTAGAAATTGGATTGGATGGAATGCCCTCGTCCATCCAGTAGACACCGGGGTAAATACCAGTAACCACCCTGCTTACCTGCCATCTCTCATGAATGATCCTTCGTACTTCGACACTTCTTTCAAAGAGGTCGAGATCGACAGTAGTAACAATAAGCTGGACTTCGATGAGGGGGATGGTGAGGAGACAGCTACAATAGCGTCTGGCACGTACACAAGCGCAGAGGCTTTGTTCACTGCCGTTCAGACAGCAGTGAACGACGCCGCTTCGGACACTCATACAATCAACATGTCAGAATCTTTCCATGCGAACTGGTCCACTAATGGGACAGAGCTTTCTCTTCTCACATCTACCGGAACAAACTCTTCCTCGTCTGCATGGTCGGATCTTGGCTTCGATACGGGATCAGACCTAACGGGGTCTACCGCGTATGCTGGGAAACAGTATCTATGCGTGGGATCTGAAGAGGACGACCGAACTTTGGTACAGTTCGATTCAGGTAATGCTTACCTCGATCTCAACGTCAATGAAGACGGCACAATGGGACGTTTTCTGTCTCCTGTCATCGACTTGCGGTCGTCTCGAAAACTTGAAGTGGTCCACCTTTCCAAGGTAGTGGTTGGTGACGGGGACGTGAACACCCTTGAGGTGAGGGCAGACAGCGATCCTTTTGATGTCGATGCCGCCTCTACTACATTACCGTGGACATCTGTTACTGAAGGGGGTCTTGGAGACCTTGGACCTTATCGTTTCTGGCAGATACGGGGAATTATCGACCAGACCGAAGAGGAGTAGTTGTGTCTGTCGAGCTATATGGGGTGACGTTACACTTCGACACTCCTCAGACATCTTTACACCATGCAGCAGTCCTTGCCGGTGTCACTCTTCACCCCGCAACACGGTTACTGAGCGTCTTTCCGTCAAATCTCATAGGTCTGACGCTACATAATGAGACCGAAAACAACTGGCTTTTTGAACCTTCTGCAAACCCGGTCGTGCTTACCTACCTTACCGCACAGCAGATCCAGCCTCCTCCAGAAGGGGCGTCAAAGGTCATTGTTGACTGGGAAGCAGCGGACGTTGATGGATACGAGGTCTACCGATTGGCAGGGGATCATCCTCTACCTTCTGGGAGTTCACGCCAGGAAGTGATCGACGCTTCAGCGGTCCTTGTGGACGACACTCTTGACGGTGAGGCCACAAGTTGCGAAGAGGAGCTTACCGAGTCGGAGAATGGTGAGACCTGGACCTATTATGTGTTCGCGCATGACTCTGACACGTACTCAGAATCCCGAACAGCGGTGGTTGAAACGATCCCTTCCGTTCCCGTGGGGACCTCCGCGAAGCCCAGGGTGGGGTCTGTGGTTATCTATTGGCAATTCCCGCCAGACTCGTACGTTGACGGCATAAACGTATATCGCAGCTCTGGAGCGGTTTTTGACGCATCACAAGCGGTAAAGCTTAATTCGGAATTGCTCACAGGCAATCGATTCGAGGATGGTCCTCTGAACACCGAAAACAGGGTGTCAGAAGGAACGGTGCCCTATCCCACCGGTGAGGTGTCATACCGGATCGAGTCTCAACGTGACGGCACTATATGGGACATCGGAACACAAAATGAGTCACAGGATCAGTCCGAGATCCTGATAGCAGAGAGGGATCTTTCATGAGCGGCGAAGTATTCTGGGTTTCGGCTGAGTTTGGGTCTGATGACTATGATGGGCTCACCCCCGAGACGGCAAAGCGTACTCTTCAAGCAGCTTTAGACGCAACAACCGACCACAGGTGGAGGATCTATGTTTTACCAGGGGTTTATTACGGCGGGAACTACGTTTTCAGAAACGGTCGGAACTCAGTGGTCCAGTGCATTGGGGAAGTAGTATTCAACTGCCATGGGCATACTAGGTTCTTCTCTGCGACCGGTGTAGGGCATGTACACGCGCCTCCCTATGCAGTTGTTATAGGAGCCGCAATTACAGGCTTTTCAGAACGCCTGGGGAGTGCAGAAAGGGCAGTGGGGTTCCAGTTTATCGGCTGCGTCATCTACAACCTTGGCGGTCTATATGATGTTGCTCTGCACGGGACAAACTTGGGAATTTACGGGTGTACCCTCTACGGAATTCGTCCTCAAACTGGGAATACCCATGCTTACCATAATATATGGCTGACAGACTTTAACACATCAGGGTTAAGGTGGAATCGAGGGTCTAATGCAGGGACCACAAACATTGTAGGATTGAACGGGATTGACGCCGATGAGTACCCTCCCCCATTCCGAAGCTTGGATCCGGTGAATCCCGACTTTCGGTTTAATCCAGACCATCCAAACCTTGCTAGGTACGTTCAACCTTGGTGGAATACACACTACAGTGCTCATATCGGAGCACTTTGGCCCAGCACTGGATATGTTGGCGTTGAGGGGGGACAGGCTTGGATGTTTGGGGGAGCCGTAGGGTCACAGACTACAGACGGGAATAGTGGCCACGATATATGTATGAACGACAACGAGTTTTACGACGAACGCTTCAAGATCGTAACTATTGAGGCCGGAGTGAATGACCGTCTGCCATATACAGACTCCGGTGGGCCTCATGTCGCTGTCCTTCCTTCCGGTGTCTACAATAATGGGGGAGAGTTGATAGACGCAGTGAATGCGGGGCTAGGGGCGGTTGTTGGGGGGACGGACACCCTTTCGGCTTCGTTCAACGAAGACACACAGCGCGTCATCATTGCGTCGGACGGTCCTTCCCTTGAGTTGAACGTGGATACGGATCCATTGGAATCCGCCTGGGGCGAGATCGGCTTTACAGAGGAGCGTACAGGGTCTTCCGTCTACGCAGGGGACGAACCCATAGTTGGGGGCAGGGCTCCAACAGCGCCGGTAAACGCTACAGCAACCTTCTTTAGTGGGGGTGGAGCAAGACTGAACCAGCTTATCAATCCTTCGGGGATGAGGGCTAGATTCGTCTCGCCGGTAATAGATCAGGGAATATCCTTCCCTCTTCGAAGGGTGTGGGCTTCGGGCAGGAAAGACCTTCCATCAGACGGTATTGCGGCTACTTGGGTGCGTGCAAACTCCACAGTGTTTAATCACGACGATCCCCCTGGTTCTACTGAAATGGACTGGGTCCAAACGGATTCCTTGGGACAGATAGAGCTTACCGTCTCCTATCGGTTTATTCAGCTTCGGTGTGAGTTTGGGGCTGACCTCTAATGAGCGATGTCATGGTGACAGCTCTTACCTTAGAAACCGACCTTGGTCGATATGGGATCGCCTCTACTGCGTGTGTATACCCCTTTGCCCTTGAGACTGAGTTAGGAAAGTACCAGATTGCTTCTGGGGTTTCTGTTCTACCTTTGGGAGTTGAGCTTAACAAGCTCATGTACAACCTCCCACCGGTGTCTGTCACCAGCCTTGCACTTTCTCTTGAGGGGTTGCCCATATCGACTCCAATATGGGATCGAGTTACCGCATTGCAGTCTGAGAAGTTCCCCGAGGGTCCGATTGAGTTAACATTTCATTGGCTTTTTGAAGGGGATCCAGATGCGGAATCCCTAGACTACTTTGATTTGTGGAAAATCCCTGGGGCTTTCCCACACCCCGATGGCAGTTCGTTCAACACAATAGAATCTGATGATAACTCGATTTTTGTTTCCAGGTCTTTTCGGGATGATCGTGAGTACATTGAGATTGTTTCTCCTCCCCATGAGTTTCGGAGTTGGACGTACTACCTATTCTCGGTGAGCCATCCTGGGGGTGAGGGTGACCCGACGTATTCAGGATCTGCGGCAGTTCATGTTGAATTTTTCCCAAGGGCACTGAGGAGGCCAAGGGTTTCCAGACTTGAGCGAGGAATGTTGTTGAGATGGGATCCCGTCAAGACAGGTTACGGTGTGAATGTTTTCAGGATCGATGGTGCGGTGTCTGATTTTGGCAATGCGATTAAACTGAACACGTACCCTCTGACGCGAGGTGTTTTTGAAGATGGCCCAGGCAACACCATTAACAGGGTTACTGTTGAAGAGTTAGGGTACCCTGTCTCGTGGGGATTCTATCAATATGTTATTGAGGTTGTAAAATTAGAGAGTATGTGGGATGAAGGAAACAGAAATCAGAGTCGGGGAGTCGAAGCCCGTAGAATTGCCTCTAAGGATTTTGAGGAATAGGGGAGGAAAACAATGACAGTGTTGAGGTCTCTGTACTCAGACGCGATTTCGGTGACTCTTGTGGAGGACACCCTCCCCCCAAAGGCTCCGGTACTTGGTGAGTTTTCTGCCAATCAGGATTCTGCGGTCACACATGGCCGAAGCAAGGTTACCTCTCGTTGGGACATCCCAACTGAAAACGAAACAATTGGTGGCGAGTTTCTTGGCGAGGCAGATGGAGATGACCAGGATTTTGAAACAATTTACGCTCCAATAAAAGAGGACTCGTACCTTGTCATGGAGGTCACGGGTTACACGGTATCCGGTGGTGAAACGAATCCATCCAGTCCTATTGCGATTTCGGATCTTTCAGTTGCAACAAATGACACGTCGGACTTTTCCGTTGGGGACTGGGTTGAGATTCTTGAAGGTTCCGTCGCAGAGTTGAATCAGATCGAGTCTGTGGACGAAGATGCCTATCTGAATTTTGTGTACCCGATACGAAATGCATACACTGTCGGGGCCATTCTTCGCGAGGTGGATGTCCTGTCAAAAACCAAGGATACCGATTACACGGTGAACACCACCACAGGAGTTGTGTCCCTCATCGACGGTCAGTTTACGGCTACCAATGATGTTTTCATGTCTTATGTTGTGCCGCTTAACGATCTTGAGGGATTCAAGCTTCTTCGGGTTCCTGGTGATCTCCCATATGGTTCCCTGGCCAAATTCTCTGATGTCAGTGCGGATGTGGATGTGATCGAGGTAGACTTGGAAATCGCAGCGGTCGAGGAGGATTTTGAGGAAACCTTGGCTTCGACCGAGAATGGTGAGCGATACAGTTATTATCTTTTTGCTTTTGACAATGAAGACACGCCCAACCATAGTTGGGGTTCAGGTATGATGGTCGAGACCATTCCGAGTATCCCTCAGAACCTTTCGGCGGTTTCAGCGGATCGAACCGTAACTCTTTTCTGGAATCTACTTCCCGAGACATCCGATTCCCTCACGGATGGGTATAATGTCTATAGAGATTCTGGAACTGAATTCACGGATGCAACTTGCCAGCAAGTGAATTCTACGGTTATAGGCAAGGCGACGAACACTTTTGTTGATGGTGAATCAAATACCACGAACCGAGTCGGTGAGGGGACGCTTGCGTATCCTGAAAACGGGGAATCCTACTCGTATAAGGTTGAGTCGGAGATCACGTCAACTGATTGGGATACAGGCACCAACAACCAACGTGATGGGGTGGCGGCGGTTCTCACAGCAACAAAAGAGTGAGAGGCGTTGAGAAAATAGGTGGTACATACCGAGTGTTCGGTTTGTGGTGAGATATCCTCGACCACACGCGATAGTGGATTTAGGTGCCAGAGGTGTGGGTCAGGTAAGGTTTCCCGTATTGATTTAGAGGCGATTGCGGGGGCGCATAAAATCCGTCGAAGTGGTGGATCGATCCTGTTCGAACCTCTGAAGGTGACCGAGGTTTCTGGACGGTTTTCATGTACCTCATGTGCGAAAGAGTTCGACCTAGCATATTCTCCTGGGGAGACTCCTTTATGCCAATTTTGTAAGGGGGCTGATCTGACAAACTTGTCCCCTGTTGTCGGGGTGGTGAACGCAGATCAGAGAAACTTTTCCACAGCACAAGTTAAGCGATTTCGATTTATTCAGAGAGAGTGGAAGAATTTCAGAACTTTTGAGAGGATTTGTCGATCCCTTGTAAAGACGATGCGGCGACTCCCCTTTGAAGTGGAAACTGTTGAAGGTGCAGAGAAAGCAACGAGCGAATGGGTGCGGACTCTGGAGGATCGGCACGAGGAGATCCTAAAAGAGTTTGAAGGTCTGAGTGATAAGGCTCAAAGGGCCGAACCAAGAGAGGTCAAGAATCTTTTGGTCAACCCAACGAAAAATGGGGTTGGGTTACGGTGGGATTTTGATGGGCATGCTTACGGTTTTAACGTTTTTCGGTGCTCGGGCGAGAATTGGAATTCGGAACAAAGTGTGCGGTTAAACAGAGATGTGATCCCCACATGTTACTTTTTGGATGGTATAAATAATTCTTTCCGTAGACCAATACATGAGGTTCCGTTACCTTCTGGGATGGTCTGCTATCGTGTTGAGGTCAGGGTCGAGGTAGAATGATACTCGTGTTATACCTCCATAACATAGGAGGTATACAAAAATGGTAGTTTCCGTTGATTTCAGTTACTCAAAAGCATCCAATTTGATCTGGCGGGATGTTTCTGAGTTGACCGAGTTATCGGAAGGGGAATCTTGGAGGCTCCCAGAGGCATGTATACCCTCCTCTTTAGCGGTATACCTAAACGGTCAGGTCTTGGATAGAGAATCCGGTAATGGTTTTGAGGTTTTGTCCGAGACGGATTGGCGGCTAAAGAAGAAAGTATCCGGTGTCGGGGTTCGGCATCGAATGTTTGTGTCCTACCTTAAAGGGTAGGGAGAAAGGGTGTGGGTAAATGCCTCTCAGTCTTCTTGATCAACTACTCCAGATTGGCCCAACTGGCACAATCAATTCTGCGGTCTCCGATGTTCACACAGCGGGAGTCGCAGAAGGTCAAACCTCCCTTGAAGGAGAGCAGAACGTCTTTAGAACGTTGCTCAAAGACCTTCTCGGCGAGACAAACTGGTACGATCTACCGGATCTCTCCGTTTCGGGGATCTACAATCGACGCTTCATCGAGCTTCACCATGCAGCCGGATTCCTGAATGTCGCTTCAGGTGTGGGAAGCTCTTCAACAGCCTGGGATGCGGCAATCAAAGCCTTGACAGGCCACAACGAAGGTGGCGGTTCCAGTACTGAGTCGGGCGTCGTGGTCAATGCAACCCTGGCACACCGTCTGTCGATCAGAAACGCATCGACCCAGGGGGCAATCGATGATGGTGATGGCAACGAAGTATATGGTCGCCTTTCGTGGGACGACGAGGAAGACGAGTATGTGATTTCCTGGTTCTCGAACAAGGCGGGAACTGAGACTGCATATACGTTTGATCCCAGTGTCAACCTCGATCTTGCCTACGTGGCCATGTCACGCAAATATCAGGAAATGCCATGGGAGCGGTTCCTTGACTTCTCTTTCCACGACATGGCTGGTGTGATCGGGACCGTTGGACACGATGCAATTGTTGTCTCAGGCATGGAATACCTCTTTGACGGGTTGACCACCCAGGCCCAGGTGAACGCGAAGGCCGATAAGCTTGGACAGGCCAACACCAACAACGAGGGTGCGCATCTTGTCGCAATCAACGACTCTGCAACAGGCGGCTCTGATGGTTACTTTACCGGTGGTAGCGTTCAATCGGCTCTCAACGAGTTCGCGGCCCAGATCGGTGGACTGACTTCAAATACGTTTGAGTTCACCGAGAACAATGTCTTGACCGACAATGCAACGGTATATGGAGCCCTCGAAGACCTCGACCTCCAGTGGGGTAAGCTGTCGTCTGAGGATACCAGCGAGGGTGCTTCTCTCGTTGGTATTGAGGACGAGAACGACTACTTCACGGGAACCACTGTTGAGGCGGCTTTGCAGGAACTTGGTCTTGCAGTACAGGGTGCAACGCCGATTAAGTTCTTCTGGACCAACGATTCCGTGCTCACGTCGGGAACTCCGTTCACTCTCCCAGGATCCTTGGAGTACACGCCGGACGCTGGTGATCATGGCCAGAACATGGACTTCTATTTCTCAGGGCAGCTTCAGCGTCCGGGTGCGGGGAACGACTACCTCGAAGCGTCCAGCACTCAGATCACGCCGCAGAAGACGATTCCCAGTGGGCGTAACCTCTGCTTTGTGATTCGCAAGTAAGAACACTCTGAAAGGTAGGATCGGTGATGAAGGGTATTTCAACAGAGGATTCCATCCACGTAGCTGAACAGGTCTTAGGCTCACAGGGGGTTCGAAAGTACATCGAGCACCTTCGGAAGCGTCGAGACCTAATGGAACGAAGGCTGGAAAAGCTACGGGAAGATCAGATACGGGTTGAAGCTGCGATTCAGGAGCTTACGGTCACCGTAGAGGTCACCGAAAAGCTTGTGGAATCGTGGAGCTTGCCAGAAGTTGAGGCCCAGGTCATTGCCGATCCTACCCCAGGAGCCGAAGAGCCCGTCAAGCTTGTTGCGGTACCGCAGAAGATGCCCGATACCCTGAAGGCTGAAGAAGAAGGTCTCTGCCGGTACAAGGAAGAGGCCAACGTTCCGATGTGCCACCGGAAGCTCAAGACGAAGGTTGAGAAGGAGCTTGGCTACTGCAAGCCTCATGCGACACGCCTTGAGCTTCTGGGCCATGAGCCAAAGAGTGTTCCGAAGCCCCGAAAACGGACGTCAAAGACGACCAAGAAAACCACTGGGAAAGGCTAAGAGTGCCTGTTACTCAAATAGGACCAGGACAGGCTCAAGACGTATTCAGCCATGACTTTGAGCTGGATGCAGGGGCCACAGATTCTCCAGCGTATATGGAGTTTGAGTATGACGGCAACTTGGTAGTCAAGGCTACCTCTTGGACGAGCAGAAGCCGCGAAGTAATCCAGTACGTCCAAGAGGTAACGTACCAGCAAGGTAACCTTGTTGAGCGGATTACGACCACTTTCTACGATTTTGAAAGTGGAGAGCCTGCCGTGGTGGCGGTCCAGATCCCCGAGTACGACCAAAGAAAGCGGGTGGTCGCTATAGAGCGGACGGTAGAGCATGTCACTTAGGATCACTCAGATAGTGGGTCAGCCCTCACAGGGATCCCCCGAGGAGCAGGGGTTTGTCAAGGACGCTGAAGCCCTCGACATTCTGAAGAGGATTCTTATGGAGCTAAAGAAGCTCAACATTCAGCTATCGGCAATGTCTGACATCGAGACTAAAGAGTACGATGTCGAGGACAACATAGTGTAAGGAGACAGCATGATCTTGGAAGACGGAGCAGGCACCGGTCGAAAGGCGCAGGTCACCCTCGCGAACCAGTTGCGGGTGCGATCTTCATCCACGCATCTAATGTCAACCCGTGGCTACGAGAGGATGGCTTTTTTGGCAACAACCCCGCTGTTGGCCATAGGAACGGATACCAACCGAGTGTTCTGGTTCAGGAACAATCGGGCGACACATCACGTTCATATCGATAAGCTGTGGCTCATGTGGAATGGTGGCAACACGAACAAGAATCGCGCCTGCATCTCGACCATGTTTTTGCACGACGGTGTACCCGATGGCAACTTCGTGGAGGCGCCCGTTGGGAACCTCTGGATAGGCGATCAGACACCTCTGGATCTTCAGCTTCGCTTCTGGAACGGAACGGGAACTGGCATGACCTTTTCGGGGTCGGATGAGGGTGGGGGCGCACAGGGAGCGACCACGATTGCGGCGCAGGGGCATACCATCTTGGAATCCCATGCCATGATACTCCCCTACGGAGTCTCGGTGGGGTTTAAGATATATGGGGAAGAGGCTGGGGTTGCTACAGCCATGCTGTCGGGCTATCTCTGCTCGGAAGAGTCCTGATGCCGATTAAGGCCCGCATTGAAGATCCTCAGTCGGGGAGGCAGGTCCGCATCGTTGAGTCGGTCAGAGGGGGCTCCGCTCTCCTGACTGCTCAAGCATGCTGGCCTCCTCGACACTTCCGACAGAGTTACTTTTCCAACCCCCTATTTGGTCGGAATATGAATGTTTCGAGCACGGAAGCGGGGATCTCAGAGAACATATTCGGCTACTCTCCCCAGTGGACGCCTTCC